>NZ_JAXCHR010000011.1:0-123335 GCF_035984465.1 Polaromonas sp. CG_9.5 | reverse complement strand
CGGGGCGATCAGGTCGAATTGTTCACGAGTCAGTTGCATCCCCGCAGTTTCTCAGCAAGGCTTCAAATTATCAAATTTGAGTTAACAGGCCCTAGCGACAAAGCCATTTTTACCGTGTAGATGACCAGCAAAGTGCCTGTCAGATCACCGACAAACATGGTTAAAAACCCTTGCACGATGCCGTGTTGACCCTGCAATGCAAACCATAAATGGTGCAAGAGCGGACTGGCAAGCGAGTAGGCCACGCTCAAAATAAGCAGTCGTTTGGGAGTTAGGTTGGTCAGCGAAGTGTGCAAGCCGTATTTGTATTGGGCTACCCTGTAGGTCAAGTAAGGCGCTGCAGTCGCCAAAATACCGCCAACAAATGAGCGGACCATATCATCTGGAAAAAAGTAGAAAAAGCAAACCAGCCAAGACACCAGTAGCAGTCCTGCTGCTCCAGCTTCTGCAAACAGCAGGGTGCTCAACAGTCGTACGCCTGCAGGCAGATAAATCCAGTTGATTCCGCGTGCGAACTCGAAACGGGTAAACAACCATTCGTTGATGGCCAGCGTTACCACGAAAAGCACCATTGTTGCAATGACCATCATGGCCTGTAGCCGCAGTTGAAGTGTGTTCATCAGGGTTTTGGTGTGTCTTAAAAGTTTACTGACTTTTGTAACGACGCATAAAATTTTGAAGAGTAACCTCAAATTAATGTAGTTTTTTAAAACTTATGACATGAATAAGACGAAACGCCCCTCGGACGTCTATATCCGTTTTCTGCAGCTGGTAGAAGCCATACGGGGCTTACCCTCATTACCAGCACTTGACCCACTTGAGGAGCGAATTCTTGCTTTGGTGGCCCGTGCTGGTGAACAAGAGCAGAGACTATCTGTACGCGACATGATGGCCAATGAACAATTCGGTGCGCCCGCCACCATTCACACGCGCCTCAAGTCAATGCGTGCCAAGGGCTGGATCATGCTTTCAGATACAGACGATGCCAGGCGCAAGCAAATCGAACTTACTCAAGGTGCTGTGAACTACTTCGACAAACTTTCAAGATGCATCGTGCAAGCTGCAAAAAGCAACACGTAGCAAGACGGGCGGAATCAGGACACTATTTGGTGGTTTTGCAGCGTTCAAAGTCACGCAATTTGCCATTGCCTTGCCTGTTCGCCCTTCTTTATGTCGTAAGGGCGTACTCAGCAGTGTGCGGGATAATCGGCCCATTCCCGTCCTACTCCGAGAAAAAGCCATGACTACGATCAAACAAGCCGACCTCATCGAATCCGTTGCCGCTGCTCTGCAGTACATCAGCTACTACCACCCGGCCGACTACATCGCCCACCTGGCGCGTGCCTATGAGCGCGAACAAAGCCCCGCCGCCAAGGACGCCATTGCGCAAATCCTGACCAACAGCAAGATGAGCGCCACCGGCCACCGCCCGATTTGCCAGGACACCGGCATCGTCAACGTGTTTTTGAAAGTCGGCATGGACGTTCGCTGGGACGGCTTTACCGGCAGCATCGACGACGCCATCAACGAAGGCGTTCGCCAGGGCTACAACCACCCCGACAACACGCTGCGCGCTTCGGTCGTGGCCGATCCGCAGTTCGACCGCAAGAACACTAAAGACAACACGCCGGCGGTGATCTCGACTGAAATTGTTCCCGGCAACACGCTGGAAGTGACCGTCGCGGCCAAGGGCGGCGGCTCCGAGAACAAAAGCAAGATGTACATGCTCAACCCCGGCGACTCGGTGGTTGACTGGGTGCTGAAAACCGTTCCGACGATGGGCGCCGGCTGGTGCCCGCCCGGCATGCTCGGCATCGGCATTGGCGGCACCGCCGAGAAAGCCGTGCTGATGGCCAAGGAAAGCCTGATGGACGACCTGGACATGTACGAGCTGCAGGCCAAGGCCGCCAACGCCCAAAGCGGCGGCGAAGCATTGACCAAGGTGGAAGCGCTGCGACTGGAACTGTTCGACAAGGTCAACGCCCTGGGCATTGGCGCGCAGGGCCTGGGCGGCCTGACCACCGTGCTCGACGTGAAAATCAAGATGTACCCGACGCACGCGGCCAGCAAACCCATCGCCATGATCCCGAACTGCGCCGCCACGCGCCACGCGCATTTCGTCATGGACGGCAGCGGCCCGGTCTACTTGACCCCGCCATCGCTCGACACCTGGCCCGATGTGAACTGGGCGCCCGACTATAAAAAGAGCAAAAAAGTCGATCTGAACACGCTGACCAAAGAGGAAGTCGCCAGCTGGAAACCCGGCGAAACGCTGCTGCTCAACGGCAAAATGCTGACCGGCCGCGACGCCGCACACAAGCGCATTGCCGACATGCTGGCCAAGGGCGAAAAGCTGCCGGTCGATTTCACCAACCGCGTGATTTACTACGTCGGCCCGGTTGATCCGGTCAAGGGCGAAGCGGTCGGCCCGGCCGGCCCGACCACGGCGACGCGCATGGACGGTTTTACCGAAATGATGCTGGCGCAGACCGGCCTGATCTCGATGGTCGGCAAGGCCGAGCGTGGCCCGGTCGCCATCGAAGCCATCAAAAAGCACAAAAGCGCTTACCTGATGGCCGTCGGCGGCGCGGCGTATCTGGTGTCCAAAGCCATCAAGCATGCCGAAGTGGTCGGTTTTGCTGATCTGGGTATGGAGGCGATTTACGAATTTGACGTGGTTGATATGCCGGTGACTGTGGCCGTCGATTCGGGCGGCACCAGCGCTCACATCACTGGCCCGGCTGAGTGGCAAAAACGCATTGCCATGAACGAGTTCAAGGACATTGCCGTTATCAACGCCTGAACGGCGGCGACATGCGCGAGGCTTTCCCTTCAAGCAAGGGCCACGGATCTGGCTTTGCCAGTCCGCAGGCAGAGCTGCCCCCTCGGGGACCAGAGCGCTGCACGCAGTGAGCGAACGTGGGGGCCAATCTATCGGCGTGTTCGACAGCGGCATCGGCGGCCTGAGCATCCTGAAGGCGCTGCGGGCCGAACTGCCACACGAGCGCTTTATCTACATTGCCGACAGCGGCCACGCGCCTTATGGGGAACGCACGCAAGCGCATGTCCTGGCGCGCTCGCGGGCCATCGTGGCTTATCTGGTCAGCCAGAACGTCAAGGCGCTGGTGATGGCCTGCAACACGGCGACGGCGGCGGCCATCCGGCTGTTGCGCACTGAGCATCCGACGCTGGCGCTGATCGGCGTCGAGCCAGCGCTGAAACCCGCCGTGAGCCTGAGCCGCACCGGGCGCATCGGCGTGATGGCCACGCGCAGCACGCTGGCCAGTGCCAAGTTTCAGGCGCTGCTGGCCGCGCAGTCAGGCGGCACCCAGCCGGTTGAATTCATCGTCCAGCCTTGCGATGGACTGGCGGCCGCCATCGAGGCCAGCGCCGAAACCGGAGACACTACAAAAACAAGAGCACTCTGCGCACAGTACGCGGGCGCTATGGGCCTATTTGGCACTGAATCGGGGCAAATCGACACGCTGGTGCTTGGCTGCACGCATTACCCGTTTGCCAGCGGCCCGCTGCGCGCGCTGGTCGGGCCAGACGTGCAGTTCATCGACAACGGCCCGGCGGTGGCGCGTCAGACACGGCGGCTGGTGCAGACTGGTTTTTTGTTGCCAGATCGACTGTCCGACGCTTCAGGCGCGCCGGTCAGCCTGTTTGCGACTGGCCAGCCGCACCGGCTGCAGGCCGCTGCCGAGCGTTGGCTGGGGCTGTCTGAACCCGTCAATTTGCTCCATTTTTGATAGCTGCTTGCGCCCGCTGCGCTTGCGCCAGCAGCCTAAAACCTTCATAAACGGTCGCCAACAGTACCAATCAAGCCACCAGCCGCACTTCGCCCTCAATATCCAGCACGATTTCGAGCGTAATCAGGCGTTCCAGCGCTTCATCGACGCGTGCTTGCGCCTCCGCCGCAACGCGCGTCGTGCCCAACAAGCGGCACACGGAATACGCAACCGCTTCACGCGACGAGCTGCCCGCCTGGGCCAACACATGGTGCGCCAGCGCTGAAATTTCTTCCAGACAGACCTCATCAATGGGGCGACACGAGGCATCGTTGCCCTCCTCTGCAACACGAACCCGCTCCCAAGAGGTGATGTCGGCGCGCTCGGGCCAGTAAAAAATGGCGTCGGTTTCAATCGTGCGCGCAAAATGGTCGGGCACCAGCATGCGCAGCCGCTCGACCACCCGCGCGCCGGTGCGCTCCAGCCCCCAGGCGCGGGCCACTTTGCGAAACAAATTGGCGTCGGTGAGCGGGCCTTCGCCCTCAATCACCAGCGCAAGCTGCTCCACCAGTCGGGGCGACGCACTCGCCTCATAAAAAATCAGCGTATCGCCAGCAGGCAAAACCACCGGGCGGTAGATTTCCAGCGTCTGCTCCATGCCGGCTGTGTGGTCGGCAACGTCCGGCAAATAGGCAGATTGTTCGGCAAAAGGTGCTTGGGTTTGCGGCGGGTTCAGCGTGATTTCCATGTCAGGCAACGCCGGCACCGCCTCAACCGCCGCAGCACGCGCCGCCTCGGCCTGCGCTTCTTCAGCTGTTGCCAAAATGGCTTTCAGCCGCCCGGTGATTTTTTCAATCTCGCCTTCGGGGTTGAGCCACCAATCAGTGGACCAGATGCGCAAAATCGTCCAGCCCAGCCCTTCGAGCACATGCTGGCGCAGCCGGTCGCGGTCGCGCGAGGTGGCGGCGGAATGGTAGGTGGCGCCGTCGCATTCGATACCCGCCAGATAGCGGCCCGGCGCGCGTGGATCAACCACGCCGAGGTCAATCCGGTAGCCCGAACAGCCGACCTGCGGATGTACGTCCCAGCCGTGGTTGCGCAGCATGCGGATAACGGCCACCTCAAATGGGCTGTCGGGCTCGCGGCCAGTGGGCACGCTTTGCGCGGCCAGCGCCCGGTAGCCGTTGATGGCAAATTCGAGGTAATGCTTCAAATCGCGCACACCGGCGGCGCGCACCTTGGCCAGGTCAATCTGGTCGGGCAGCAGCGTGCTGTAGATGACCACCGCTTCGCGTGCCCGCGAAATGGCCACATTGAGCCGGCGCTGGCCGCCCTCGCCGTTCAGCGGGCCGAAGTTCATCGTCGTCTTGCCGGCGGCGTCGGGGCCATAGGTGATCGAGAAAAAGATCACATCCCGCTCATCGCCCTGCACGTTTTCCAGGTTTTTGATGAACAGCGGCTCTTGCGCGCGCGTGGCAATCGCGCGGTCAAGCTCCGGGCTAGCGCGGCGGCGCGCGTCAAGCAGGGTTTCGATCAGCAGTTGCTGCGGCTGGTTGAAGGTGACCACGCCCAGCGTCAGGTGCTTTTTCTCGGGCGCGAGGTAATGCGCGCTGATGCCTTCGACAATCGCGTTGGCTTCAGCCCGGTTGGTGCGGCTGCCGCCCCGGTCGTACACGCCATTGACGCGCTCAAAGCGCACGGCGCTGTCGTCTGTCACGGGTGACGGAAAGGTGACCAGACTGGAGTGGTAGTAGTTGACGTTGCTGAAGGTAATCAAGCTTTCGTGGCGGCTGCGGTAGTGCCACTGCAGGCTCAGGCGGTTCATGCCCGCACCCAGGCATTCGTCAAGGATGCTTTCCAGGTCTTCGACCGGCTCGTCGTCGGTGCCACCGCCTTCCGGGTCGCCGGACTTGCTGAAAAAGCTGGTCGGCGGCAGTTGCTTGGGGTCGCCCACCACCACCAGTTGCCGGCCCCGGGCAATCGCGCCAATCGCGTCCCAGACCGGAATCTGCGAGGCTTCGTCAAACACCACCAGGTCGAACGGCGCATAACCGGCGTCCAGGTACTGCGCCACCGACAGCGGCGACATCAGCAGGCAGGGCTTGAGCCGGGGCAGCAGCGTCGGCATGCCATGCACCAGCTGGCGCACCGGCATCTGCCGGCGCTGCTTTTGCAGCTCGCGCCGCAGGCGGCCCAGTTCGCTGTCCGGGCCAGCCGTATCGCCGGAAATCGAAGGAATGCGCCCGGACAGCGTGGCGACGATGTAATCCTCGGTCAGTGTCTGGAAGCGTTCGTCGGCTTCGCGAAATTCACGGATTTTTCGCGCATGGTCGGCGCTTGAAAAGCCGCGCAACACCGGGTCGCGGTCGATGGTTTTTTTCAGCCACCAGTTGCGGTAGCTGAACTTGAAATGCGACTCGACATCGCGCAAGGGCACGGCCCCGCTTTCCAGCTGCGTGACCAGCGCCTGCAAACCCTGCGCCATTGCCTGCGCCCGGACGTTGCGCCACAGGCACCATGGCTGCAGCCGCCGCCGGTTGCTTTGCCATGCGGCCAGAATTCCCTGCATGCGTTCAAGCGCGCCGCCGGCCCCTTCAGGCCCCTGCAACGGCAAAGCTGGCAGCGCCAAAATTTCAAGCGCCTGCAGCTTCTGGCTGAATTCATGCCAGCTGCCCCGGTAGGCGATCAGCGCCTGACCGGCCTGGCCACCAGCGGCCAACGCCGCCCGGTTGCTGGACACCAGCGGCCCCAGCGCCTGATGCAGCGTGTTGACGCGCGTCAGGTCTGCGCCCGCAAACCGGACTACCGCATCGGAGAATTTCTTGGCCCACAGCTCATGCCCGGCCAGGCTGGCCCAGTCGGTTTTCAGGCCTGCATAGTCTTCTTGCAGCAGCGCCTCAGCGTCGGGTTGCAGGGTGCGCAGGGCCTGGTCTTCTTCGTTCAGCGCGGCCAGTGGCGTCAGCAAGGCTTGCACGTCGGTGTCAAGCGGGCGCTGTGCGTCGGTGCGAAAGCCGCTCAGGCGGCCGGTGATGGCGCGCTGGGCAAATATCGATTTGGGCCACCAGTCGGATTTGGCCTGCGCCCATTCGCCTTGAAGCAAAGCCGCGTTTAGCGTGGCCACCTGCGCGGTCCAGCCCGCACCGATCTGCTGCATGCAGACGTTGCGGGCCAGTCCGTGTTGCGCCAGCGCATGCACCCGCGCGCGCGCGCCGGGGTCATGCGCCTGCCCCGCCAAACCGGCGGGCACGCGCGGTGCCAGCAGCAGCACGTCCGCCAGCTCGTCCAGCGCGGCGTAGGCAAAAAGGCTCAGGCCAGCGACAGGCTGCGCCATCAAAACGCCCAGCGCCGAAGATTTTTCCTGCAGCGCGCGAACCGCCGTATCGAGCGACTGCGCAGCGGCCAGCAGCGCGTCCTGCCATGAAGGCGACCAGTCGGTCTGGCCAATCAGGCCCAAGGGATGGTCCTGAAGCTGGTCCAGCGCACCGGCCAGCGCGGCCATGCGCCGGGCCATTTCTTCCAGCCGGTCCAGGTCGGCGCGGTCATGCATCAAGGGGTCGGACCAAGGCATGTCCGACGGCACTTCGCCGGTGTGCGCAATGCAGGCACCGGTGGCTTCAAACACGGTAAAGCCGTTCGGATACGGGTGATGCAGCGAATCGACCAACCCATTGAGCGACTGCCGCAGTTGCGCCAGCCGGTCGGCTTCACGCGTCCAGTCATCGGCGGTGCGCTGGCCGCTGATGGCGAGCGATTGACCGAGTTGCTGCAACACGGCGGTTTTGCTGGCCTTAGACGAATGCAGTTCCAGGCAAAACGGGCCAAGCCCGATGCTGGTCAAGCGGCGATGCACCACTTCGAGTGCGGCCATTTTTTCGGACACGAAAAGCACCGTCTTGCCCTTGGCCAGGCTGTGCGCAATCAGGTTGGTAATGGTCTGGCTCTTGCCGGTGCCGGGCGGGCCTTCGAGCACCAGATCACGTCCGGCATCGACCGCGCAAATCGCCTTGAGCTGCGAAGAATCCGCCAGCATCGGCGTCAGGATGTCCTGCGGGCGGTGCGTTGTATCCAGATGGTCAAATTCGCCTGCCGTGCCTTCGCGGGGAAACGCTTCTCCGGGGTGGTCGATCAGGTGTTTGACGACGCGGTTTTGCTTGAGCTGCTCGGTGCGGTCTTGCAGGTCTTTCCACATCAAATACTTGGTGAACGAAAAAATCCCCAAGTGCGCCTGTTCCAGCACTTCCCATTGGGGAATTTCCCGCACCGCCAGCCGGAAAGACTGCAGCACCTGCGCCACATCGACACCCTTTTCGTCCGTCGGCACCACTTCCAGGCCAGCCACTTTCAGCTCGAAACTGGTTTTGAGCAAATGCAGCAACGTCGGATTCACGATGGCTTCATCGTCATGCCGCGTCAACCGAAAACCGCTGCGCACCGACTGCCGCTGCAACGTGACCGGAATCAACAGCAGCGGTGCCAGATGCACGGCATCGGATTTCTCGGCTTCGGTCCAGCGCAACAGGCCGAGGGCCAGATACAGCGTGTTGGAGCCACCCTCTTCCAACCCGGTGCGGGCGGCGCTGTAGACAGCCAGCAGGTTGCCGTCCAGCGTGTCCTTGGTGGCCCGGGCCAGCAATTCCCGGTTACCCAGCGCTTCGAGCGCCATGTCATCAAGCGGGCTGCGGCCGGCACGCTGCGTATGCACTTCTGCCATGCGCGGGTCAGCGCCCTCCATCAACTCGGGCAGCGGCCTGATCTTGAATTCAGCGCCATCGGCCAGCGCGTCTTCCAGCCGGCTCAGGTCGGGCGCGACAAACTGCAGCGTGGCCTTGGTCGGCTTGAAATTGAGCAGCCGATTGCGCAGCGTCAGGTCGAGCAGCCGCGATTTCCAGGTTGACAGCCGGCCCTCGGGCGTGTCGTCCGCGCGCACATCCAGCGGCGCCAGCGAGTCGGCGTCCAGCGGCGGCAGCAAAGGCATCGGCTCGATGGCGGCAGGCGCGTCTTCTTGCGCTGGCAACTGGCCGGGTGCCATCGGCGTGGCACGCGAGGGCAGTGGCTTGATCTGCACTTCACGCGCACGGTGGATGTCGATGGCGTAGCGAAAGCTGGCGTCTTGCAACAGGTGCGCATGGCCCTGCTCCATGGCGATGCGCAGCGACGGGCGATAGCTCGCATGCTGGGCTACGCCGGTGGTTTCAAACACCAGCAACTCGCCGCTGTCCACGCGCTTGCGAATCGCCTGCACGTCGTCGATCAGCACATCGGCAAAACTGGCCAGGTGCAGCCAGACGCCAACCCAGGCATGGCCTTCTTTGATCAGGATGACCGGACGCAGGCCGGCCTGCTCCAGGCACGAGGCAAACAGCATCGCCAAGTCCAGACAGGTGGCGACGCGCGATTCCAGAATGCGGTCGGGCGTGCGGATTTTCTGGCCGTCGCTGCCGAACGAAGCCGGTGGTTCGACATATTGCAGATTTTCTGCCGCGATGGTGCTGTAAATGCTGGACACCTGTTTCCAGACCGCATCGCGGCTTTTCGACTGGTAGCCGTTCATCGACAACTCGGGATAGCTGGTGCGCAGCAGCCTAGACGCCTTGCCAATCAGGCCATCGACCGCCGGATTATTGGGCATGCAAAACGCTGCTAGCAATTCGGGCAGCGCACGCGTTCCGGCCCACTGGTCATAGGCCAGCACCTGCACCGCTCGACTGGCGCGCGCCAGCACCCGGTCACCGGCCTCGGTCACGACATCGATACTGGCATTGACCGACTCCTGCAGGTCAGCCAAAAAAGCATGGTCCGGCGGCAAGTCCAGCGGCGAAATGCGGCGCGTTTCGCCTGCGGCCAGTTTGTCGAATCGCAGCGTCAGGCTGCGGGCAAATGCCGGGCTGCAGGAAATCACCACTTCCAGATTTTCAATCGCCTGCGCAAGCGGGTTAGTCAGGCGAAGCGCCCGGATGACCGGTACGGCATTCTGAATCGAGGCATAGCCAATCGTGGCATCGGCCTCAATGTCAATCTGGATTTTTAGCTCGCTGGCAACGGCGGACGGAGTAGCGATGTCGGGGGCGGCAAGCACGGGCGCCTGGCTGTCCTCCACCGGCGGATTGTTTTGCAAATAACTCATCAGGGCTCAACTTTTCGGGGAATTTTTTTAACGGGACGAATGTCCCGGATGGGCAAAGCGCTCAGTACCGGCAGGCACCCGTGTCCACGCGGGCATCAACGCAGGCAGGCTGCGGATTTCCGAAATGGGAATGGCATAAAAAGCCTGCCGGAAACATCATCTGCCAAGCCTACCACCAGGAACCGGCCTCTCTTTGGCATGAGGCCATGTAAAGCCACGAAAAACGGCTACTGCTGCTTGAACGACGCTTGCCCCAAGGGCCGTTCCAGCGCGTCCAGGGCGCTGGGCTGACGAAGCTGTCAGGTCAAGCGTGCGCCATCGCTCAAGTTGAAAGCGAGCAAGCCAGGTTCAAGCCGGCTCAATGGTGATGGTGACGGTCATGGACTCTTTGCCGCCGCCCCGGCGCACGCCCTTGCTGGGCGGGCAGGCGTTGTAATCCGTGCCCATCGCCAACCGCACATGGCGCTCGTCAATCAGGCAGTGGTGCGTGACATCAATGCTGACCCAGCGCCGCGCCGCCACGTCCAGACACACATCCACCCAAGCATGGCTGGCCAGATCGGGTTCGTTGGCGGCATAAAAATAGCCACTGACATAGCGCGCCGGAATACCCAGGCTGCGGCAGACCGCCACCATCACATGCGCCTGATCCTGGCACACGCCCGCGCCTGACTCAAAGGCCTGCAGCGCCGTGGTGGTGACATTGGTACTGTATTTTTGATAGCTGACAGCGCCCGCCACGCCTGCGCTCAAGGCCAAAATCTCTTGTAAATCGGCTTTTCCGCTGCTAGCCTGCGTGGTGATGAAGCGCCGGCCAAAATCTGCCAGGTGGGGATGCGGCTGCGCCAGCGAAGTGGCGCGCAGGTAAAGCGCCGGCATCGGCAAACTGTCGTCATCGGTGAACTCGGCAACGCCGAAGGTTTCGACTTTGCCGGCGGCATTCACCAGACTCCAGCGCACATTGTCAGAGGTCTGGCCGACAAAGGTGTACGAATGCAGCGTGTTGCCAAAGGCGTCGTGCTGCGCAAACAGCTTTTCGGGCGCGCCGATGCTCCAGAATTTAACGGTTTGCGCCGGCCCGGTCTGCGGCGTGAGCCACAGCGTTTGCAAGGCGTAGCGCAAGGGGTCGGTGTAGCGGTAGTCGGTGGTGTGCTTGATGTGGAGTTTCATCGAGAGCTGGCCTTTGCAATTTTTTGGACGCGCATTGTTTTCAGCGCGTGACCGGAAGCAGAAATTCGCGGCTGATGTGGGCGCCGAGTTCGTTCACGCGGTCCAGGAACTGCATCAAAAAGGCGTGCAGTCCGGCCGACAAAATCTCGTCAATGCGGGCGTACTGCAAATCGGCGCGCAGCTTTCCGGCCCGGCGCTGGGTTTCGCTCAGCGGGTCGCTGGTGATCATGGACAGGTTGACGATCACTTCATTCAGGCACGCCAGCAGTGAGCGCGGCATGTCGGGGCGCAAGATCAATAATTCGGCCACCCGCTCGGGCTTGATGACATCGCGGTACACCTTGCGGTACACCTCAAAGGCCGACACGCTGCGCAAAATCGCGCTCCAGTGGTAAAAATCGTGTTCCTGGTCTTCGTCATCCGGGCTGGGGAAATCGCTCTGGATGGCATGAAACTTCACATCGACCAGCCGCGCGGTGTTGTCGGCCCGCTCCAGAAAAGTCCCCAGCCGCAAAAAGTGAAAGGCTTCGTCTTGCAGCATGGTGCCGGCGGTGACGCCGCGCGACAAATGGGACTGGAATTTCACCCATTCAAAGAACTGGCCCGGATCGCGCTCAAACGCACCGCCGCGCAGCATGCGGATCAATTCAAGATAGGTCTGATTCTGGGTTTCCCAGACTTCGGTGGTCAGCGTGCCGCGCACGGCGCGTGCGTTTTCACGCGCATTGCGCAGGCATGACACGATGCTGGACGGATTTTTCTCGTCGCGCACCATGAACGTCATCACGTCTTGGGCGGTGACGTTTTCGCCGTATTTCGCGGTGTAGGCGGGCTTGAGCTCGCTGATGCTGAGCAAGCTGCTCCAGCCGGTTTGTGCATCGGCGGTGGTTTGCGGCAGCAGCGAGGTCTGGTAATTCACATCGAGCAGGCGGGCGGTGTTTTCAGCGCGTTCGGTGTAGCGCGACATCCAGAACAGGTGATCGGCAGTACGGGACAACATGGTCAGACTCCTTGGCGCATCAGTTGCGACTGTGACTGGACTGGCGCCAGCAACGAAGTGAAAAGCGCCGGCTCCGATTGCAATATCCAGGTGTCCTTGGTGCCGCCGCCCTGCGATGAATTGACGACCAGCGAACCTTCTTTCACCGCGACCCGTGTCAGGCCGCCGGGCACCATCTGCACCTCTTTGCCGCTCAGCACAAAAGGCCGCAGGTCAATGTGGCGCGGGGCGATGCCGCTGTCTACATAGGTCGGGCAAGTCGACAAACTCAGCGTCGGCTGGGCAATGTAGTTGGACGGGTTGGCAATGATGGCGCGCCGGAAATCTTCAATTTCTGCCTGGGTCGATGCCGGCCCGATCAACATGCCGTAGCCGCCCGCGCCATGCACTTCCTTGACCACCAGGTCTTTGAGGTTGCTCAGGGTGTATTTCAGGTCGTCGCTGTTGCGGCACATATAGGTGGGAACGTTCTTGAGAATGGGTTTTTCACCGAGGTAGAACTCGATCATTTTCGGCACGTACGGGTAAATCGACTTGTCGTCCGCCACGCCGGTGCCGATGGCATTGCAGATGGCCACGTTGCCGCTGCGGTAGACATTGAGCAGGCCGGCGCAGCCCAGCGTTGAATGGGGCTTGAAAGCTAGCGGGTCAAGGTAATCATCATCAACCCGGCGGTAAATCACGTCCACGCGCTTGGGGCCGCGCGTGGTGCGCATGTAGACAAAGTTGTCCTTGACGAAAAGGTCAGTGCCCTCGACCAGTTCAACGCCCATTTGCTGGGCCAAAAACGCATGTTCAAAATAAGCCGAGTTGTGCATGCCGGGCGTCAGCACCACCACGGTCGGCTCTGCGGTGGCGTGGGGTGCCATGTCGTACAGCGTCTCTAACAACAGGTCGGGGTAATGCTGCACCGGCGCAATCCGGTTCTGGCGGAACAACTCGGGAAACAGACGCATCATCATCTTGCGGTTTTCGAGCATGTAGCTCACGCCGCTGGGCACGCTCAGGTTGTCTTCCAGGACGTAATACTCGCCCTCGCCCTGTGTGTTGGCTACCCGGACAATGTCGATGCCGCTGATGTGCGAGTAAATATTGCCCGGCACCGTGACGCCGATCATTTCAGGGCGGAATTGCTCGTTCTGAAAAATCTGCTCGGACGGAATCACGCCGGCCTTGATGATTTCCTGGTCGTGGTAAACATCGTGCAGAAAGCGGTTCAGGGCTGTGACGCGCTGCACCAAACCTCTTTGCATGCGCGCCCATTCCTGCGCCGGAATGATGCGCGGAATCAAATCGAACGGAATCAGGCGCTCAGTGCCTGCGCCGTCTTCGTCCTTGTCGCCATAGATGGCAAAGGTGATGCCGACACGCCGGAAAATCATTTCAGCCTCCTCGCGGCGCGCCTGCATCACCTCGGGCGACTGCTGGGCCAGCCAGCGCTGGTAATCGGCGTAGTGGGTGCGAACACTTGAGCCGCTGGCATTCATCTCGTCAAACAGGGGTCGGCGCATAAACCTGGGTCTCCGTCTAGGTTGTAATCAGTTGATACCGCAAAGATAGCTTAGCAAGTTATGCGCCACTCAAGCGCAAAAATATGCTCATTCAAGCGACTCCCGGTGATGCCAGTAACGCTGGCCAGTGGCACGCTGGCAGCTGATTTGCGCCGGGTTCTGACTCTGCCAGCCAGCCGCCCCGCACCGCGTCGAACGCACCAGCCGGATGCCGCGCTCGTCATAACGCGCCACCACCGACGCCACCGGATGGTTAAAACGGTTGCGGTAACCGGCCTGCACCAGCGCCAGCGGCGGCTGCACGGCGTCCAGAAATTCTGCACTTGATGACGTTTTGCTGCCGTGGTGCGGCACCAGCAAGATATCGGCCTTCAATGCAGACGGGTTGGCGGCCACCAGCCGGCGCTCCTGCGGCGCTTCAATATCGCCCACCAGCAATGCCGTGCGCGCGCCGTTGGACACGCGCAGCACACAGCTCATGGCGTTGGATTTGGCGGCTGTTTCGTAGTCGGCTGCGGCCGGGTGCAGCACCTCGAAATCCACCCCGTCCCAGGCCCAGCGCTGGCCTGCGATACAGCGGGTGGATTTGCGCAGGGCTTGCAGTTCATGCGCGTCTTCAATCGAACTCAGCAAACTGGCCTGCGGCTGCATCGCCAGCACCGCAGGCGCGCCGCCTACGTGGTCGCTGTCGCGGTGGCTGAGCACCAACATGTCAATGCGCTCGCCCAGCGCCCGCAGCAGCGGCACCAGCACGCGGTTGCCGGCATCGCTTTCACGCGAAAAGCGCGGCCCCGCGTCATAAAGCAAAGTGTGGCGGGCGGTGCGCACCAGCACCGCGTTGCCCTGCCCGATGTCGGCGGCCAGCAATTCAAACTGCCCCGGTGCTACCCGCGCAGGCTGCCACAGCAACACCGGCAGCAGCAGCGGAATGCCCAGCACGCGCCAGTGCAAAGGCAGCCGCAGGGCAATCAAGCCGCCGCCCAGCACCCCCGCCACAGCGCACCACAGCGGTGCAGCCGCCACACTGACAGACGCCAGCGACCAGCCCGCCAACGCATTCAAAAACAGCGCCAGCAACCCGACCGCCCAAGCCGCCGCGTCCCAGAACGGCGCATACACCACGCCCAGCATGGCCAGCGGCGTGACCAGCAGCGTGACCCACGGAATCGCGACCGCATTGGCCAGCAGCCCGACCAGCGACACCTGGTTGAACAGCAGCAGCGACAAAGGCGTCAGCGCCAGCGTCACCACCCATTGCTCGCGCGCGGATCGCAGCAGGCCTGACAGCGGTTTGACCAGCCAGCCCGGCAAAAACCTCGGCGCGGGTTCGTTTTGAGCATCAAACAGGCCGCTTGTGCTTTTCTGGCGGGCGCTGGCAGCTCCTGAATCCGTAGCAAACAACACGCCGACCGCGACAAAAGAAAGCCAGAATCCGGCCTGCATCAAGGCCCACGGGTCGAGCACCACCACGACGGCCATCGCCATCAGCCAAACCTGCAGCCACGGCCACTGCCGGCCACTTTGCCGCAGCAGCACGACGGCGGCCAGCATCCAGATGGTGCGCTGGGCCGGCACGCCCCAGCCCGAAAACAGTGCATACAAAGTCGCCAGCAACAACCCGCCCAACGCCCCGGCACTGCTGGCCGGCAGCGCCAGGCAGAACCTGGGCGTCAGCCGGGCCGAGCGCCGCCACAAGCCGGCCACCAGCAACGACGCCACCCACGCAAACATGGTGATGTGCAAGCCAGAAATACTCATCAAATGCGCCACGCCCGTGGCCCGGAACACGTCCCAGTCGGCCCGTTCAATCGCGTTCTGGTCGCCCACCACCAGCGCGGCCAGCACGCCGGCGAGTTGCCGGTTGCCGACGCGTTCATAAATCGATTCGCGCACCGACTGGCGGGCGCGCTCGACCGGATAGCGCCATTGGCTGGACAACTTGCGCGGCGGCGCATCATGCGGGCCGGCGCGCACATAACCCGTCGCCTGAATGCTTTGTTCCCATAGCCAGAGTTCGTAGTCAAAACCGTGCGGGTTGCTGTTGCCGTGCGGCGCTTTGAGACGCACCGTCATTTGCCAGCGCTCGCCGGCGCGCAGCCGCTGCGGTTTGCGCTGCAAGTCCAGCGCCAACTCGGACGCATCGCTGCTCTCCACCGACGTGGCTTTGCTCTCGCGCCCCATGAAGCCCGAATACCAGCCCAGCATGATTTGCGGCGGCAGCGTTACTGCCTGTCCATCGAGGCTTGCCGAGTCAATGCCCAGGCGAAACCGCACCGCGTCATCGCCGATCTGCGGCATGGCCAGCACCGTGCCAGTCACGGCAATGTCGCGGCCCTCCAGCGCCGGGTTCAAACCGGTAGCCTGAAAAACCCCGGCGCGCCAGCCCGTCAGGCCAAAACCCAGCAAGGCCGCCATCACAAAAACTGCCAGCTGCCCGGCCCATGCCGCCGGACGGGAAGGTTTTTTCAATGTTCTGAACGCGTACCACCCCAACGCCATCCCCACCGCCAGAGCCGCCAGCGCGGCATAAACACCGGCAGGCCATAACGCAGGCTGCTGCAATTGCACGGCCACGCCCGCAATGAAGCCCGCAAACGCCATGCCCGGACTCGCAGGCCGGGCCCAGGGCCGGGAAGTGACGGATCTATTCACGACTGGCCTTCGCGTTGGAGATTGAGATGGGGTTGAAGTTGGAAAGTAGCCAGCTTGCAGTGCGCTGATGGCGACGCGACAAGGCAATTGAACAGCCAAGCTTACAGCTTGTAACGCCTGCCTTGGCGCAGACCTTCAGCACAAGCCAAAACCGCTCTGCAGACGCACCGGCCCAGACAACACCGTGCGTCACCATGAAAAGTCTTTTCGGCCGCAATAGCTATTTTTTTGATAGCACATTGCGCACGCCCCTGTTGCGCAATCCGCGTATTTGGCTTAATTTTTTATCCCACAAGGACATCACCATGGCCACTGGCACGCATTCCGTCTACGACAAGCTCAAAGCCCTGAACATCACCCTGCCCGACGTGTCAGCGCCTGCCGCTGCTTACCTGCCCTTGCCTTAGTTCACCAGCATTCCTTGCGTGGCGCACAGGCCGACGCGGGCCTCAATGCCGGCGGTGAACTGCAAAAAGTCTGCCTCCATGCCGTCCGAAAAGATGACGCCGTTCTCCGGCATGCGCGAGCGCAGGGTCAGCGTGTCTGACGCGCCAATCTCGCCATACCGCAGCGTTGTCTGCGACGCCCGGCTGCCGAAGGGTTCGCGCACCGCAAACACCAGATGGTCGGCGTCCCACGGCAGGGGCCGGTAGTCGCCCTGCTCTTCTTTTCCTTGCGGCTGCCCCACCGCCTGCGCCATACCGACCGCGCCGGTGACGATGCTTTTGAGCCAGGCGGTCGAGCCCATGCCGGTCGAGACAATCAGGCCGGATGACGACTGCGCCTCGCGCATGCCCTGGAATTCGATGTCGTAGAGCGCCGACGCGTGCGTCTTCGGGCCGATGAACAGCTCGTTCACCGCCCGCAGCACCTGCCCGTCGGACAACCGGGCCTCGGCCATGGTGACCCGCGACGTGGCGCGGTTGCCCCTGGCCACGCCTTGCAGCACCGATTTGAGCTGCGCCGGCTCGAACGGCAGCAGCACGCCGTCCCAGCGCCGGGGCTCCGGATTCACGCCCAATAGCGGCTGGCCGTTCAGGTATTTCAGGGTGTTGGCCACCAGGCCGTCCTGTCCCAGCGCCACCACGATGTCATCGCCGGCAAAGATGTAGTTGGCCAGGTAGTCGCGGTCGATGATTTGGTAGCGGCCCCAGGCCTGCAGCGTCTCGGCCACGATGCGCAGGCTGGCCGCATAGGCTTCGTCCTCGCGCAGGTAGTCACTGAAGTCAGCGCCCAGGTGCTCCAGGTAAAACTTGGCCTGGCCCAGCGTCTGATAGCGGGCCACCAGCGCCTGCAGCCGGGTCTGGCGGGTGACCAGCACGATTTTGCGATTGTCGGATGCAGACATGGTTGCACCTCTTTTACTTACGGCTGCGCGGCGCTGCAGCAGGAAGTTCGGGCGCTGCGGGCCACGCCCGTTGCGCGCGCTCGCCAGCGCCGGCCAGCAGTGAGTTCAGCAGCTCGGGCGACATGTTGAGCTGGCCAATTTTCTCGGCCTTGTCGGCAATGCCGCCGAAGGCCTGGGCGATCAGCTGCGCCGGGTCCATGCCCGCCGACGCCAGCGCCTGGATGGTGCGCGGATCGACCGACTGGAAGGTCTTCATGATGGCCTCCAGCCGGGCCGCCTCCGCCTCGGCCAGCGTGCGCGAGTTGGCCGCCTGGCCGCTGACGTAGCGCTTGCGCTTTTCCTCCAGCGACACGTCGGCGTCCATCTGCTCGGTGCGCAGCGCGTTTTCCTTGCGCATGACTGACGCCTTGGCCGCCATCCGGGCATCCTCGATCTGGCTGCGCTTGTCTTCCACCGCCACTTCGGTGTCCAGCTCGTTCTCGCGGATGGCGCGCTCGTTGTGCACCGCCGCCATGCGGCGCAGGTAAATCGCATCGTCGGCGGCCTTCAGGTTGGCCTCGCGGGATTCGGCCTCCAGCGCACGGGCAATGTCGGGCGTGGGCTTGATGGCCAGGATAGACACACCCAGCACCTGCACCCCGAGCGCGGCCATCTCGGCCTGCACGCCCAGGCTGGCCTCGGCATGCCGGGCTATGTCGGCTGACGACAGCAGCGCCTGCTTGAGCGGCAGCGCCTGCACGCGCTGCTGGATGATGACCTGCACCTGCATCACCACCCGGTCGCCGAGCTTGAGCGGGTCGTCCGACGCATAACCCTGCCCGTTGGGCTTGAGCGAAAAGTCCATCAGCCGCGCCGTCAGCTGCGGCTGGCTGATCTGGTAGGTGACCTGGCCCTGCACCGTGACATTCTGAAAGTCAGCCGTTACCAGTGTCAGCATGAACGGGTGGTTCGCGCTGGCGACCGGCACCGCCACCACCGTGGACGTGGGTGCGTAGTAATAAAACGACTGGCCCGCGCCCTCACGCACGACCTGGCCGTTCTTGAACTGGATCAGGTACACCGTGGGTTGAGACTTCACGAATCGAATGCCTAGCATGCTGGTGGCTCCTTTGGGCTGTTGACCCGTTTTAAGTTGTATTGAACAACCTTTATGGGTTGCATAATACAACTTATAAGGAATTCGTCAAGCTGCCCGGTGCCGCAGGACGTAAAAAAACCCGGCAGTTCCGGGTTTTTTTTGGCTTGCCAGATGCACTGCGTGCTTGCTCACGCTGCCAGCGGCCAAGCCGGCAGCGTGATTCAGACGCGGCGGGTCAGGGAGAAGAAAAAATCCAGCATGTGGAAATGATCGTCATGAAAACGGTCTTCCAGGCCGGCCAGGTCTTTGATGGGCACCCACTGGGCGCTGGCAGCGTCGTCTGCGGCCTCTACTTCCGGCAGACGCCGCGTTCCCAGGTCGAACAGATGGGCATGCGTGATGACGCGGCCACGCTGGCTGCGGTCGGGGTGGTCAAACACGTGCACTGCCTTCAGGGCGTTGTGCATGTCGCCCTCCAGCAGTCGGATGCCGGTTTCTTCTTCCAGCTCGCGCAGGGCCGACTGGTACACGGTTTCGCGCTGCTCGATAAAGCCGCCCGGCACGGCAAACAGGCCCTTGCCCGGCGCACGGCCCCGCTCAATCAGCAGCACCCGACCAGCGCACTGCACCACCGCATCGACCGTGACAAACACCGGCGGGTACGGTGCGCCGGCCCACTTGGCCTTTTCCTCTTTCAGGCTGGCCCATTCGGCGGCGATTTCCCGGTAATGCGGCAACGCCGCCCAGGCGCGCAAAAATTCCAGCGTGCTGGCGGGTGCCTGGCTGACCAGCGCGGCCAGCGCGGCATCGAGCGAGCCGTGGGCATTGCCAAAATAGGCGGCCCGCAAGGCACTGGCGTCAATCCTGCCCTGCGCTTCGGCAGAGTCCAGCGTCCAGCCCGAAAAGTGCTGCAAGTAGCTGCTGCTGGCATCCTTGAAATGGCCGACCAGCACCAGCGACTTGCCCGCGCTGTCGCCCACCAGTTCGGCCACGCCCTGCCTGACCGCCGCCACCCAGCGGTCCTGGTCGTAATAGTCGCGCACCGGCAAAAAACGCACCCTGGCCCGGTCAGCTTCTGACAAGGCCAGCCGGATCATTTCAGCCCGCTCCTGCCAGGTGAACGGATTTTTGGGCGTGCGCGCCTGGTGCGCCGAGCCGAGCACGACGATGCACAGCGGCGCGGCGGCCAGCGCCCGCTGCAGCAGCGCCAGCTGGCCGTTGTGGAAGATCTGGAAGCGGCCGATATAGACCGACACGTCGTGTTGAAGGGGGTGGATTGTCATGAGGGGGATTCAATTAAATTTTGCGGCGATGGGCATTTGCCGGCCAGAGCCGAAAGCGCGGGCGCGCAGCCGGATGATAGGCGGCGCCTGCCGGCGCTTGTACTCGTTGCGCGCAATCATGCCCTTGATGCGGGCAATCAGGGCGCGGCCTTCGGGCTGGCCAGACAGCGTGGCCACGAAGGCGGACGCGTTTTCATACTCGTCGCTGGCCAATCGCCGGCCCTCGATCAGTAGCTTGAGCAGCTCATCTAACACCGGGTACGGCGGCAGGCTGTCCTCGTCTTTCTGGCCCGGCGCCAGCTCGGCGGAAGGCGGCTTGTCGATGATGGCGACGGGAATGACTTCGCGGCCCGCCGCTTCGTTCAAATGGCGCGACAGGGCAAACACTTCGGTCTTGTACAGGTCGCCAATCAGCCCCAGCCCGCCGTTGGTGTCGCCGTACAGCGTGCAGTAGCCGACCGAGATCTCGGACTTGTTGCCGGTCGTCAGGAGCAGGTGGCCGAAGCTGTTGGAATACTCCATCAAAATAGTGCCCCGCGCCCGCGCCTGCAGATTTTCCAGCGAAACGCCCTGCAGCGGCTGGCCAAAGGCGGCCTCAAAGCCGGCGGTAAAAGTTGCCACCAGTTCCACAATCGGGTGGCAGCGCAGTTCAATCCCCAAATTGCGGCACAAGATGGCTGAGTCATCGACCGAGCCGGCAGACGAGAAGCGGGACGGCATGGTGATGGCGGTGACGTTTGCCGCGCCCAGTGCTTCCGCCGCCAGCGCCAGTGTCAGCGCCGAATCAATCCCGCCGGATGAACCAATCACGGCGCGGCTGAAACCGCAGCGCCGCGCGTAGTCCCGCAAGCCCAGCACAATTTGCTGGCGGTAAAACGCCATGGTGGTCAACCCCAGCGCGGGCACGGCCGCCGGTGCATCGCCCGCCAGCGTGAGGAAGCGGCCTGATTCAAACTGCAACGTGGTGACGTCTTCTGTAAAACGCCCGGCCTCGAACACCACGCCGGCCTGCGGCTCGACCGCAAACGACGCGCCGTCATAAACCAGCTGGTCATGCCCACCAATCTGGTTGACGTACAAAATGGGCAGCTGGTGGCGGCGGCTGGCGTCGCTGAAGATCTGGTGGCGCAGCTCGCGCTTGCCGATGTGCGACGGGCTGGCGTTGATCGAGACCACCAGGTCGGGCGCGGCGTCCCGCAGGCGCTCGAACGGGTTGATGGCGTAGTCCAGCCCGCCGTCGTTCCAGCCGTCCTCGCAGATCAGCATGCCGACCTGCATGTCACGGATGCGCAGCACGCGGGCAACATCGGCACCGGGCTCAAAGTGGCGGCGCTCGTCAAAAATGTTGTAGGTCGGCAGCAATTGCTTGGCGTACTCCAGCACCACCTGGCCGTCTTTGAGCACATACAACGCATTGCCAAGTTTTTTGCCCGGCGTGCGCAAGCGCACTGGCAGCCCGACCACCCAGTACAGCGCGGGAATCTGGCGCGAGGCCAGCAGGAGCTGCTGCAAGCCGGCCTCGACCCGGTCCATAAAACCGTCTTCCTCCAGCAGGTCGGCGGGGTAGTAAGCGGTCAGCGACAGCTCGGAAAAGACCACGAGGTCGGACTGGTCGGCCCAGGCTTTATCGGCAGCAGCGATCATTTTGACGACGTTGCCCGCCATGTCGCCAATCGTGAAGTTCAGTTGGGCAGCAGTGATTTTCAGCATGAAAACTCCTTCAAACCGTGGCGACTGCAGCCATGCCCGGCGTCATCGGAAATTTAAACACCTGGCGCAAATAAGCCAGAAAGGTTTCATCGGTACACAGCGTCTTGCCGGGGCTGTCGGCCAGCTTGGCGACCGGCCGGCCGTTGCACCGGGTCAGCTTCATGACGATGTTGAGCGGCGTCAACCCCACATCGTTGGTGAGGTGGGTGCCAATGCCAAAGCCGGTCTGCGTGCGGCCCGCAAAGGCGCGGTACAGCGCCAGTGCTTTTTCAATGTTCAGCCCGTCCGAGAACACCAGCCGCTTGTTCTGCGGATCAACTCGCAATTTGGCGTAGTGGGCCAGCGCTTTTTCGCCCCAGACAAAAGGGTCGCCCGAGTCGTGCCGCAGGCCGTCGAACAGCTTGGCGAAGTAAAGATCAAAGTCGGCCAGGAAGGCGTCCATGCCCACCACATCGGTCAGCGCCACGCCCAGGTCGCCCCGGTATTCCTGCACCCAGTCTTCAAGTGCGGCGCGCTGAAAGTCGCGCAGCGTCATGCCCAGCGCCTGGTAGGTCTGCAGGTATTCATGCGCCATGGTGCCAATCGGCACCAGGCCCAGGGTCTTGGCCAGCAGCACATTCGACGTGCCCTTGAAGTACTCGGGCACCTCGCGCTTGAGCGTCGTAACCACCTCGGTTTGCCAGTCACGCGAGAAGCGTCGCCGCACGCCAAAATCAAAAAACTCGAACGGGTTGCGCAACTGCGGCTCCTGCGTAAAGGCGCGCAGCACGGCGATTTTCCCCTTGAGGCGTTGTCGGCCTTCTGCAAGCGCCGCCTCCTGGGAAAAGCGCCGGAAATACAGCTCGTTGACGATGGCCAGCACAAAAATTTCAAACCCCATCGTGTGAACCTGCGGCCCGATAGCCTGAATCACCAGCGTGCTGCCGTTGGCACTGGCCCGGATGAAGTCGCGCTGAAAGCTGAAGATGCGCAAAAAGTCCACGAAGTCGCCCTTGATGAACCGCAGGCCGCGCAGGTAGGCCAGCTCGTCGGGCTGAAAACGCAGGCTGCAGAGGTGGTCTAGCTGCTGGTTGATGTCGGGCAGCAATTCAGTCAGCGGGTAGCCAGGCAGGTTGCGGCAGACAAAGCTGTACTCGGCCTCGGCCTGCGGGTGGCGGTGCAGCATGGTCTGCCACATGGTGAATTTGTAGAGGTCAGTGTCGAGCAGGCTCTGGATGATCGGGGTGATGGGCGTGGTGGATTCGGTCGTTGTCACGGTTTGAAGGGCTTGCATAAGGGAATTCTGGTTGTTTGAAAGTTGACAGGACTGCAGGCGGGCTGCTCAGCTGTTGTCCAGCAAGGTCGCCAGCATCTCCGCACTGGTGCGCAGCGCCACGCCACGGCCCGCCATGTCTTGCAGAAAGGCCGTGTGCTGCGCCTCGAAGCCCCCGACCGGGCTCATGCAGTCGGTCAGCAGCACCATCTTGCCCGCCTGGCCAGCCGGCAGGTTTTCCACGATGTGCTCGGTGGTGGCGCGCACGCAATGGCTGCTGGCTTCGCCGGCAATCACCAGCAGATCAGCCGACACCAGCGACGCCAGCAGCGCCGTGTTGAGCTGGGTCGCCGGGTCGCTGGCATCGGGCACCTCGGCCTGCAGAGCGCTGTAGTGTTCGGTAAACGGGTTGCTGCCCTTGCTGATTTTCTGCACCACGGCCAGCCGGCTGTCTTCCCAAGCGTTGCAGGCCGCCTTGACCGCCGGGTGGATGTTGTGGCCCCAGCTGCCGATTTCGCAGTGCACCGGCCAGACCATCAGGGTGTAACGCCCGCCCCGCGCCAGCGCGTCCAGGTAGGCCAGCGCTTTGGGCAGCAGGGCGGCATCGCGTGGCAAAAAGTCGCCCCGGCGCACGGCTGCGGCAGTGATGGCCGTGAACGGCGCCACCGCCCCGCCCGCGCCCTGCTGCCAGAACGTCGGATGCGCAATATGAAACCGGTGGTGCGAGTCCAGTGTGACCGTCATGGCCGTGATGCCGCCCGCGCCTTGCGCGATCAGCCCGGCCAGCCGCAACAGGTCCGCATGTGCGCCGGCCACGGGCAGCGCGGGCGCGGCGGGCTGGCCTGTCAGCGGGTCCGTCGCGCACCAGTCGGCAGGCAAGTCACAAAAATCGTTCTGCGGGTCAATCAGAAGCAGGTGGATGTTTTTTTTCATGGTACGTGCCTTTAAAAATGGGTCAGAACCGGAGGGCTGATTCTCAGCGATGGAGGGGTATATCAACACCGATTTAAGGTTGTATTAAACAACCTTAGTGGGTTGGATAATACAACTCAATTCAATACCCTCCCGCAGAAAGCCCCCAACATGCCTGAAAAAGCCATTGATCTTGATTTTGAAAAACCGCTGACCACCGTTGATGTGGTGATATTCATGGTGCAGGCCGACCAGTTGCAGGTGCTGCTGGTCCAGCGCCCCGACGGGCCACAAGAGCCTTTTCCTTCGGCCTGGGCGCTGCCTGGCGGCTTTGTCGATGTGGCGCAGGATGCTTCGCTGGAGGCCTGCGCCCGGCGCAAGCTGCGGGACAAAACCGGGGTTGACAGCCCGTACCTGGAGCAACTCGGCAGCTGGGGCGGCAAAGACCGTGACCCGCGCGGTTGGTCAGCCACCCATGCCTACTTTGCGCTGCTGCCCCTGGAGGCGCTGCGGCTGGCACCGGGCACTGAAACCGCAGCAACGCCGGCAGCGCCCGCCCGCTGGCAGCCGGTGGACAGCGTGCTGGTCGGCCCGCCGCTGGCTTTTGACCACGGCGAGATTTTCCGGACGGCGCTGGAGCGGCTGCGCGCCAAGGTGGAATACACCTCGCTGCCGGCGTTCTTGCTGCCTGAGCCGTTCACCCTGCCGCAGCTGCAAAAAATGTACGAGGTGGTGCTGGGCCGCGCCATCGACAAAAGCGGCTTTCGCACCCGCGCCCTAGCGGCGGATTTTTTGCAGGAAGACGGCGCTGTCGATGTCGGCGCGCCCCGCCCGGCCATGGGCTACCGGCTCAAAGACCGCAACAAACTGGTGTATTTCCCCAGGACATTCAGCCCGAGAAATATTTGAAAAAGTTTTGCGTGCATCCACAAGACAAGCGGCTGCAAAAAACGAACCTTGCTCTTCATTTAATAGCTGCTCACGCATGTGCTGCATGCGCGCAATGCTTTTTAGGGACTCTCTTGGTAACTACTCGCGCTCTATGTAATTCGTCATTCCCGCGAAGGCGGGAATCCAGTTGGACACAACGAACGTCAGGATGCGCCCGGCGGTAGAAGCGCATGCCAAAAGTGACGGATTTATCCACGACTGGCCTTTGCGTTGGAGATTGAGATGGGATTGAAGTGGGAAGGTGGCCGGCGTGCAGTGCGCTTGATGGCGACACGACAAGGCGATTTAACGGCCGAGCTTAAAGCTTGTAACGCCTGCCTTGGCGCAGCCCTTCAGCACAAGCCAAAACCGCTCTGCAAACGCACCTCCTCAGACAGCGCCGTGCGTTACCATGAAAAGCCTTTTGGGCCGTATTTGCTATTTTTTTAATAGCGCATTGCGCCCGTAGCGTATGCGCTAGCGCTGCATTTCATGCTTGAAAACGATTTATCCAAGGAAACCGCCATGACCACCGCCACAACTCCTGCCAGCCACCCGATTTATGACAAGCTCAAGGCGCTGAACATCACGCTACCCGACGTGGCCGCACCGGCCGGCGCCTACCTGCCCTTCATTAAAACCGGCAATCTGGTCTACCTGAGCGGTCACCTGCCCAAGCGCGATGGCAAGGTCATTACTGGCCAGCTCGGCAAAAACACCAGCACCGAAGAAGGCAAGTCCGCCGCCCGCGCCGTCGCCATCGACCTGCTGGGCACGCTGCAGGCCGCCGCCGGGGGCGACTTGAACCGGGTCAAGCGCATCGTCAAGCTGATGAGTTTGGTCAACTCCACCGCCGACTACACCGAGCAGCACTTGGTCACCAACGGCGCCAGCGAACTGCTGGCCGAAGTGCTGGGCGAAGCCGGCCGACACGCCCGCTGCGCGTTTGGCGTGGCGCAAATTCCGCTGGGCGCTTGCGTGGAAATTGAGCTGATTGCCGAGGTCGAATAAAGCGCGGCTGACCGCCAGACCCGCTTCGCCCCAGGCTTTCTACCCAACAAAGCGCCGCATGAAACTTCAAAGATTTCTGCTCGTGACAGTGGTCCTGGCCAGTCTGGGTGCGAACGCTTATTTTGTGCTGCAGCGCATGACTGCAGCACAAGGCGGAGCAGGGTTCACGCATTCCGCGCTTGACCAGATAGAAGTCATGCGCACGAACGGCGGGCTGCTTCAAGTCAGCACCGTGCGTTCACCGGAGCTGTTCCAGACCACCCAGGAGCACACTATTTTTGGCGTACACGTCGGCAAGACCACCAGCCAGATTCGCGTTCCGGCCACTTTTCATTACCACGTTGAGCTGGCGCCTGAATGGAAGATTACCGTCCGGAACAACACCTTCATCGTCATTGCGCCACGCGTTAAGCCTACGCTGCCGGTGGCCATCGACACGGCGAAACTGGAAAAGCTGACCTCGGGAACCTGGTCACTATTGACCGGCACCAGTGAGCTCGATCAACTGCAAAAGTCGATCACCCAAAGCCTGGCCCAAAAAGCGGCAACGCCGCTGTTCATCCAGCTTCAGCGCGAAGCAGCCCGAAAAACCGTCACCGAGTTCGTCACCAAATGGGTTCTCGAACAAAGAGGCAGCAAGCCCGCCACGGGCTACAAAGTTCGGGTATTTTTTGCCGACGAGCCCATCGAGGTGCTGGGTTCTGCGCCGCTCCCACTCGGCGAGACGCTATTAAATAAATAGCTGACTACGCCCGTATTCATTGTACCAGAGGCTCTTTTAACGCTTTAAACTGCAAAATCCAGCCCGGTTTGAATCCCGGATAAGTTGCCTTGGCTTTGCATGGCGTCCCGGCCAATGCTTTTCAGTTGCGCTTCTTGTGCAAAAAACCGCCGTCAATACCCCCACCTGCGTAAGGCAGCGCGCCGCGCGCGTATGGTTTGATCAGGACACGGCGATCTGCTGATCGGCAATCGCCGGAGTCCTGCCAACATTTTTCAGGGAGGCCGTTCATGAAAACATTCCGGATGATTTTTGCCAGCTTGCGCCGTTCAGCGCCAGCGCAACCTTGGCGCAGCGCAAGCCGCGCGGCAGGAGGCCGCCATGAGTGAGCCCGACACCCCGCTGAAAGGCGACGACTTCGCGCAAGGCGTGGCCCTCGAAAGCATCGCCGACAACGCCATGCTGCTCGGCCATGCACAGGGCAAGCCGGTGATTCTGGTGCGCCGCGCCAATGAGTTGTATGCCGTGGGCGCCACCTGCACGCACTACGGCGGGCCGCTGGCCGAGGGCCTGCTGGTGGGCGACACCGTGCGCTGCCCCTGGCATCACGCCGCGTTTTGTCTGCGCACGGGCGAGGCGGTGCGCGCGCCGGCGCTGAGTCCGATTGAGTGTTGGCGCGTCGAGCAACGCGGCGGCAAGGCGTATGTGACTGAAAAGCAAGCCGATGCGCCCGCCCGACCGGCGTTGACGGCGGCGGATGGCGTGCCCGAGTCCATCGTCATCATTGGCGGCGGCGCGGCTGGCAACGCGGCGGCTGAAACGCTGCGGCGCGAGGGCTACACCGGCCCGGTCACGCTGCTGAGCGCCGATGCAAATCTGCCCTGCGACCGGCCTAATCTGTCGAAAAACTTTTTGGCGGGCACCGCACCCGCCGAATGGCTGCCACTGCGCTCCATCGATTTTTATCAGGCGCACAACATTGATATGCGTCTGGACACGCGGGTCGTCGGCATCGAGCCCGCACGGCGCCGGTTGCAGCTGGACGACGGCAGCCACCTGACCTATGGCGCGCTGCTGCTGGCCACTGGCGCCGAGCCCATCAAGCTCGATATTGCCGGCGCCGACCTGCCGCATGTGCATTACCTGCGCACGCAAGCTGACAGCGAGGCGCTGGTCAGCCGGGCGCTGGGCGCGCGCCGCGCCGTGGTGATTGGCGCGAGTTTTATCGGGCTGGAGGTGGCGGCTTCGCTGCGGGCGCGCAACATTGAGGTGCAGGTGGTCGGGCGCGAAACCTGCGTGATGGAAAAAGTGCTGGGGCCGAAGGTGGGTCATTTCATTCAGGCGCTGCACGAGCAACACGGCGTGAAGTTTCACCTGGGCACCAGCCCGGCGCAGATTGACGCGCAGGGCGTTACGCTGGAAAACGGCGACAAGCTGCCGGCCGATCTGGTCGTCATTGGCGTGGGCGTAAAGCCCGCGCTGGCGCTGGCCGAGCAAGCCGGACTGACGATGGATCGCGGCGTGCTGGTCGATACGTTTTTGCAAACCAGCGCACCGGGCATTTTTGCAGCTGGCGACATTGCGCGCTGGCCGGATCGCCTGAGCGGCACGCCTATTCGTGTCGAACACTGGGTGGTGGCCGAGCGCCAGGGGCAGACCGCTGCGCGCAATTTGCTGGGGAAGCGCGAGCGTTACGAGGCCGTGCCGTTTTTCTGGACTGAGCAATACGACTTTGCGCTGGCCTATGTGGGCCACGCAGAAGGCTGGGACCAGGCCGACATTGACGGTTCGCTGGAGGCACGGGACTGCACCATCACTTACCGGCGCGGCGGCCTAAAGCTGGCAGTGGCGGTCATTCACCGCGACCTGGAAGGGCTGCGGGCAGAAGTTGACTTCGAGCGCGTCATCGCCCTTGAAGCCAGCGCTGAAAAGACCGCGCCATGAGCCCGAAGATCCCGGCCAGCCACATTCGCATCAAGCGCGCCTATGAGCCGCCTGCGCCAGGTGACGGCACGCGCATCCTGATTGACCGCCTGTGGCCGCGCGGCGTCAAGAAAGAAACGCTGGCGCTCAGCCAGTGGAACAAGGCGCTGTCGCCCAGCACCGAGCTGCGCCAGTGGTTTGGGCATGACCCGGCGCTGTGGCTGGAGTTTCGCCGTCGTTATGCGGCCGAGTTGCTTCTGCACGCGGAGCAGCTTGACATACTGCGCGCGCTGGCGCGGCAAGGCACGGTGACGCTGGTCTATGGCGCGCATGACGAAACGCACAATGACGCGGTCGCGCTGCGGGAGTTTCTGTTGACGCCAGAGGAAATGCAGCCCCCTGCGTAAGGCCACGCTGGCCATCGGCCATCAGCCCTTGTGTTCAAAGCCGGGGTAAAGCGTCATGCCGCCATCGACAAACAGCGTGGTTCCAGTCACGTAGTCCGCCGCATCCGAGGCCAGCCAGACGGCGGCCTGCGCAATGTCTTCGGGCTCGCCAATACGGCCATAGGGCACCAGCGTCATCAAGGCGGCATAGGCCTCTGGCTTACTCCAGGCGTCGGTGTTGATGGGCGTGCGAATCGCGCCGGGCGCAATGCTGTTGACGCGGATGCGGTCGCCGGCCAGCTCTTGCGCCAGCGTTTGCATCAGCATCGCCACGCCGCCCTTGGAGGCCGCGTAGTTGGCATGGCCGGCCCACGGAATTTGCTGATGCACCGAACTCATGCAGATGATTTTGCCCAGCGCCCTGGACACGCTGGCATCAAGCCCGCGCCGCCTGAACTCACGCGCCGCCGCGCGGGCGCATAAAAACTGGCCGGTCAGGTTCACGCCGATGACGGTATTCCACTGCGCCAGCGTCATCGACGACAGGGGCGCATCGCGCTGCAGGCCGGCGTTGCACACGACGATGTGCAAAGTGCCAAACTCGGCCACGGCGCGCGCAAACATGGCCTCGACATCGGCTTCATCGCTCACGTCGGCATGCAGTGCCAGAGCGCGCCGGCCGCCGGCCTCAATCTCGCTTACCACGGCCTGGGCAGCCTCGGGGTCGGTGACATAGTTGACCACCACGTCGGCACCGGCCCGCGCCAGGCCCAGCGCCACGGCGCGCCCGATACCCGAATTGGCCCCCGTGACCAGCGCTGTCTGGCCCGCCAGCGGCTGACCGAAAGAAGCTGAAGAAGATGGCTCTTGTGTGCTCATACGAAACTCCCATGATTGAACGGCAGCCGCTTTGCGGCTGAAAAGAGTAGACTAAAACCGTCTCGATTCAGCCCCCGCCACCAAGCCAATTTCAGCGAGATTTCATGCCAAATCCTGTGACTGTTCTCAGCGCCAACCTCAACTCCGCCACCTTGCCGCTTCGCCAACCCTGGCAATGGTGCGTTGGCAGCGGCCACGCCACCTTGGCGCTGCGCGCAGACTGGCAGGCGCAACTGGCGCAGGCGCACAAAGACCTGGGGTTCAGGCATGTACGCTTTCATGGCTTGCTTGACGACGACATGGGCACGCTGATTTGCCAGAACGACCAGCCGCTGTATTCGTTTTTCAACACCGACCAAATTTTTGATTTTTTGCTGTCCATCGGCATGAAGCCGGTGGTTGAACTGTCGTTTATGCCGCGCATGTTGTCCTCGGGGGGCGATATCGTGTTTCGCTACCAGGGCAATATTACGCCGCCCAAGGATCCCGCGCAGTGGGCAGAGCTAGTGCGCCGGCTGGTGGCGCACTGGGTCGAGCGCTACGGCATCGACGAGGTGGCGCAGTGGCCGCTCGAATGCTGGAACGAGCCCAACCTCAAGGCTTTCTGGACGGGCGACCAGGCGTCGTACTTCGACTTCTACCGCACCACTGCCGTGGCCATCAAATCGGTCGATGCGCGCCTGCAAGTCGGCGGCCCGGCCACGGCGGGCAACGCCTGGCTCGATGACTTCACTGCCTACTGCCGCAGCTCGGCCACGCCGCTGGACTTTGTCAGCACGCATTACTACCCGACCGATCCTTTTGGGGCGATTGACACCGACACCATCACGCAGCTGGAACATTCGCCGCCGCTGGTGATGCGCACGCGCGCCCAGGAAGCGCGTGCCAGCGTCGGCGCGCTGCCGCTTTACTACACCGAGTGGAGCATCAGCTCCAACCCGCGCGACTCTTTTCACGACAGCTCGTTTGCCGCCGCGCTGGCGGTGCGCATCGCCATGAACGTCGACGACGTGGTCGATGGCTACAGCTACTGGACGTTTTCCGACATCTTTGAAGAAAACTATTTTCCCAGCGTGCCCTACCACGGCGGCTTCGGCATGATGAACCTCTACGGCATTCCCAAGCCGATTTACCGCGCCTTGCAGATGCTGCGCACGCTGGGCAGCGAACACTTCGAGGTCAGCGGCGCACAGGGCAATTTGTACGCCTGGGCCAGTCCGGGCGAGGCATCCGGCGACGCGGCCAGCGGATGCGCCACGCACATCGTGCTCATGAACCAGGCCATGCCGCGCCATCCGATTGGCAACGAATCGCTTTTGCTGCGCCTCACACCGCGTGCGGGCCACACGCTGCAAACCGTCACGCTGCGGCGCGTTGACGAGGCGCACGCCAATCCCGCGCAAGCCTGGCAAGCCATGGGCTCGCCCGACTCCCTCAAGCCGGCGCAGGTCGACGCGTTGATGCAGGCCTCCATGCCGCAGCCCGAGCCGCTGACGCACCGGCTGGTTGACGGCATGGTGGAAATAGCGCTGTGCATTGCCCCGCAATCGGTCAACCACCTGCAACTCGATTGGAGCCCCGTGACGTGAACGGCAAGTTCCAGGCCGCACCACTGCACGCCGACATGCTGCGCCGGCTGCAGCAAAGATCGTTCAACTATTTTGTCAACGAAGTCAATCCGGCCAACGGGCTGACGCGCGACAAGACCACTGCACCGTGGCCGTCAAGTATCGCGGCCACCGGCATGGCCCTGAGCGTGTACCCGGTGGGCGTGGCGCGCGGCTTTATCAGCCGGCACCGGGCCGTCGAGCGCACGCTGGCGACGCTGCGCTTTTTTGCACACAGCGATCAAAGCGGCGCGGCCAATTCCACCGGCTACAAAGGGTTTTATTTTCATTTTCTGGACATGCAGACCGGCCAGCGCGCCTGGAACTGTGAACTCTCCAGCATCGACACGGCGCTGCTGATGGCCGGCGTTCTGACCAGCGCTGCTTACTTTGACGGGCAGTCCCGGCACGAGATTGAAATCAGGGCGCTGGCCAACATGCTGTATGAGCGCGTTGACTGGGCCTGGATGCTGAGCGGCAGCGACACGCTGTGCCACGGCTGGAAGCCTGAAAGTGGTTTTTTGCCTTACCACTGGGAAGGCTATGACGAAGCCTTGATTCTTTACCTGCTGGCGCTGGGTTCGCCCACGCACCCTGTCGCGCCGTCCTGCTACAGCGCCTGGTGCCGCTCCTACGAGTGGAAGACCTTCTACGACATTGAGCTGCTGCATGCCGGGCCGCTGTTCATTCACCAGATGTCACATATCTGGTGCGACTTTCGCGGTATCCAGGACGCCTTCATGCGTCAGCAAGGCAGCGACTACTTTGAAAACAGCTGCCGCGCCACCCATGTCCAGCAGCGATACGCCATGCACAATCCACACGGATTTTTGCATGTCGGCGAGTTTTGCTGGGGCGTGACGGCCAGTGACGGCCCGGGCAACACGACCAAAACCGTCAACGGCGTCGACCGTCAGTTTTTCGACTACGTCGCACGCGGCGCGCCCTTTGGCCCTGATGACGGCACGCTGGCGCCGTGGGCGGTGGCCGCTTCGCTGCCGTTTTCGCCCAACGTCGTGGCGCCCACGCTGATGCACATGAGTCAGTTGAAAGTGCATACGCCCAACCCCTACGGCTTCAAGGCTTCGTTCAATCCGGTGTTTCATGACGAGGTGGACAACGGCATTGGCTGGGTTTCGCCCTACCATTTCGGCATCAACGAAGGCCCGACCGTGCTGATGATCGAGAACCAGCGCAGCGAGATGATCTGGAGCTTGATGAAAAAATGCGTCTTTCTGCGTCGCGGGCTGTTGGCGGCAGGCTTTACGGGCGGTTGGCTGCAGGCGTGAAGCGGGCCGTTTGCGGCATGATCAAGCCTGCGCCACCGTGCGCAGCACACCGCATCCAGCGCACCCCAGAGTCAACCCTGCCCAGGAAAACACCCCACCCATGTTAGATATTGCCGCCATTTGCCTGGCCGTCACAGCGCTGCTGGCCTACCTGAACCACCGCTTCGTCAAGCTGCCCACCGCCATTGGCGTGATGGTCATTGCACTGGCGATTTCGCTGTCCATCGTGGCGCTTGATGTCCTGGGTCTGGATCACGGGCTGCGCCGCTACGAGGAATCTTTTTTGCGTTCTATCGACTTTTCAGATGTTCTGATGCAGGGCATGCTGTCGTTTTTGCTGTTTGCCGGCGCGCTGCATGTTGACCTGGATGCACTCAAAAAATACCGCTGGCAAGTCGCCACGCTGGCGTTGGTCGGCACGGCGCTTTCGACGGCGGTGGTGGGTTTGAGCCTGTGGCTGGTGCTGCCCTGGCTGGGCATTGAGCTGGCACTGATGCACTGCCTGCTGTTTGGCGCGCTGATCTCGCCGACCGACCCGATTGCGGTCATGGGCATCCTCAAGTCAGCCGGTGCCCCCAAGAACCTGGAGCTGGTGATTGCCGGTGAATCGCTGTTCAACGATGGCGTGGGCGTGGTGATTTTTGCGTTGCTGGCGGGCATGCTGGCCAGCGGCAGCGCCCCCAGCGCGTCGGCGGCCTTCGAGCTGCTGCTGCGCGAAGCCGGCGGCGGCATCGCCTTTGGCATGGTGCTGGGCGCGCTGTTGTTTTACATGCTTAAAAGCATTGACAACTACCAGGTCGAGGTGCTGCTGACGCTGGCCGCCGTGATGGGTGGCTACGCGCTGGCCAGTCACCTGCATGTCTCAGGCCCGCTGGCGATGGTAGTGGCCGGACTGATCACCGGCAACGGCGGCCGGGCGCTGGCGATGTCGGACAGCACCCGGCACCACGTTGACATGTTCTGGGAGCTGATCGACGAGATGCTGAACGCGGTGCTGTTCGTGCTTATCGGCATGGAAGTGCTCTTGATCAGCTTTTCCGGCCCGTTGCTGCTGGGCGGCGCTGTCGCCATCGGCATGACGCTGCTGGCCCGTTCATTGACGGTGGGCTTGCCGGTGGCCTGGCTGCCCACTTTGTTCAAGCTGCCTGCGGGTTCAGCGCGCGTGCTGGTCTGGGGCGGGCTGCGCGGCGGTATTTCGGTGGCGCTGGCGCTGTCGCTGCCGGCCGGGCCCGAGCGCAACATCGTTCTGGCGCTGACCTATAGCGTCGTGGTGTTTTCCATTCTGGCCCAAGGCTTGAGCATCGGCCACGTCATACGCAGCGCGCTGGGACGCCCGGCTTCAGAAAAAGCCAAAGACACGCAAAAAGCCTGAAAACGATCTACTCGACGCGAAAAACGTCCGAGGGCTTGAAGCCCAGGTCGGCCGCCTTGCCCTTGCGCGCCCGCGCTGTGCGGGCATTATTCAGACTGCGGATTTCCAGCGTTTCCTCACGCGGCTTGGCACCCCGGCCGATGCCGGTGATGCGAATGCTGCGGGTGTAGGCGACGGCGCCGGCCAGCGTGTCCTTGGGCTCCAGGTCAATCAGCAGCAGGCCGCGCCCGCCTTTTTCCATCAGCTTGAGCTCGCTCATCTCGAACGTCAGGATGCGCCCGCCGGTAGAAGCGCAAGCCACGTGCGTCGCCGCTGGCAGCGGCAATGTGCCCGACGTGCCTTTGGCATGCGAAGGACGACACAAGGTTTCGCCCTCGCCCAGACCGATGAAGGCTTTGCCGCTCTTGTTGCGCGAAATCATACCTTCGACGGTGGCCAGGAAACCGTAGCCGCCCGAACTGGACAGCAGCAGCATGGCGCTAGCTGGCCCGGCAAAGTAATGCAGCACCTGAGTGCCCGGCTCCAGTTCAATCAGTGTCGTGACCGGCTGGCCGTCGCCTCGCGCGCCGGGCAGCATCGCCACCGGAGCGGAATATAGGCGGCCGTTATTGCCAAACACCAGCAGGGTATCGACGGTGCGGCATTCAAACGTGCCGTACAGCGCATCACCGGCCTTGAAGGCAAAACTGGCGGGCGCATGGCCGTGGCCACCGCGTGCGCGCACCCAGCCCTTGCTGCTGATCACCACCGTCACCGGCTCGTCGAGCACCTTGACTTCCAGCACGGCTTTTTTCTCGGCCTGGATCAAGGTGCGGCGCGGGTCGGCGAACTGTTTCGCATCAGCCTCGATTTCCTTGGTCATCAGCCGGCGCAGCGCCGTCGGGTTGCCCAGGATTTCTTCCAGCTTGCGCTGGTCTTCACGCAGGGATTTCAACTCCTGCTCGATCTTGAGGGCTTCCAGCCGCGCCAGCTGGCGCAGGCGAATCTCAAGGATGTCTTCAGCCTGCCGGTCACTGAGCCCAAAACGCGCAATCAGCGCTGATTTGGGCTCATCCGACTGGCGAATGATGGCAATCACCTCATCAATGTTGAGCAGCACCAGTTGCCGCCCTTCAAGGATGTGGATGCGCGCCAGCACCTTGTCGAGCCGGTGCTGCGAGCGTTTTTCAATCGTCGTCTGGCGAAACGCAATCCACTCGGTCAGGATCTGCCGCAGGGATTTTTGCGTTGGTCGGCCATCCAGCCCAATCATGGTCATGTTGATCGGCGACGAACTCTCCAGGCTGGTGTGGGCCAGCAGGGTATTGATGAGTTCTTGCTGGCCAATCTTGCTGGTCTTGGGTTCAAACACCAGACGCACGGCGGCGTCCTTGCTGGACTCGTCGCGCACCACGTCCAGAACAGCCAGCATCGATTGCTTGAGTTGCACCTGGTCCAGGCTGAGCGCTTTCTTGCCGAGCTTGATCTTGGGGTTGGTAATGTCCTCGATTTCTTCCAGCACGCGTTGGGTGCTGACGCCGGGCGGCAGTTCCTGCACGACGAGCTGCCACTGGCCGCGTGCCAGTTCCTCGATCTTCCAGCGCGCGCGTACCTTCAGCGAGCCGCGTCCGGTGCGGTAGGCGGCGGCAATCTCGGTGCTGCTGGAGATAATCTGGCCGCCGCCCGGGTAGTCAGGGCCGGCAATCAGCGTGTAGAGCTCTTCGTCGCTGAGCTTTGGCGCGCGGATCAAAGCGACGCAGGCATCGGCCACTTCGCGCAGGTTGTGACTGGGGATTTCGGTCGCCAGCCCGACGGCAATGCCGCTGGCACCGTTAAGCAGCGTAAACGGCATTCGCGCTGGCAACTGGCGGGGTTCTTCGGTCGAGCCGTCGTAGTTCGGGATGAAATCGACCGTGCCTTCGTCGATCTCGTCCATCAGCAAGCTGGTGATGCGCGCCAGACGCGCCTCGGTGTAACGCATGGCGGCCGCACCGTCACCGTCACGCGAGCCAAAATTGCCTTGCCCGTCGATCAGCGGGTAGCGCTGCGAAAAATCCTGCGCCATGCGCACCAGCGCGTCATAGGCGGCCTGGTCGCCGTGCGGATGAAAGCGGCCCAGCACATCGCCCACCACGCGGGCGCACTTCACGGGCCGTGCGCCGGTGGCACCGTTGGCACCGCCAAAGCCCAGCCCCATGCGCGACATGCTGTACAAAATGCGGCGCTGCACCGGTTTTTGGCCATCGCACACATCGGGCAGCGCCCGGCCCTTGACGACGCTCAGTGCGTATTCAAGATAAGCGCGCTGGGCATAAGACGCAAGCGAGTCATCGTCAGGCGTTGCAGGTGTTTGCGCATCAGCGTCAGGCGTAAAAAGATCCATGGTCAATCGGCATTCAATAAAAAATCAGGTGTTTACGCACTTGCATGGGCAGACACACCCATGCAAGCAAGAAAAAGTCATAAAAATCAAAAATGGAATGGGCGCTAAAAAACAGTCAAGGGGTCATTGACCCTGCGGGCGGGCGGCTTGAAAAGCCCAGACCTGCCTTGCGCGCCCTGTTGTTCGGTACAAGCACTACGCATGCAAACGCCCTTATCAAACCTCAAGCTCAGTTTTGTGGCGCATCCAGTCGCAACGCAACTGGCAAAGACTCGGCCTGCGGCGGCAGGTTGTTGCGCGCGCTATTGCCGCTCCTTATTTCAACCCGCACGCGACCGGCTTGCCCTTTGAACGGCGCAGGGAGCGACGAAACAGCCGGCGACAGGCCTGTGTAAAGCTGCATCACCGTTTTGACGTAATTCTGCGTTTCGGGGTAATTGGGAATCTTGTTGCCGGCGCGCTGCACCGCCCCTTCTCCGGCGTTGTAGGCCGCCAGCGCCAGTTCAAGCCGGCCCGGAAACCTCTTGATCAGATCGGCCAGATACCGGGCACCGGCCTTGATGTTGGTCTTCGGGTCGGTCAGCTTTTCTTCAATCGTGCCGCCTTTTGCGGCCCTGACGCCGTAGCGCTGCGCCGTTGGCGGTATCAATTGCATCAAGCCCACCGCGCCTTTGGGCGACACGGCATTGGGATTGAAGCCGGACTCGGTCACGATCAGGGCCTTCAAAAGCGAATAGTCAATGCCGTGGGTTTTTGAGGCTTCATGCAACAAAGGGCTGACGGCCTTGTAATTTTTCGACTGCTCAAAAAAAGCCAGCAGCTTGGCAGGAACCGGCGTCCCGGCAGGCCGCACGGCAGCGGTTACCGCGTTGCCAGCCTGCCGGCTGCCTGCAAAAGACGTTTGCCCGAAGGATTCGACAAAATCACTGTTGCGCAAAAACAGCTCATAGCGGTCATCGAGCTTACTGGCAGCGAAATGCGGTACGCTTTTTGCATCGACAAATCCCCAGATGTCAGCCTTGGCCGGTGCGGCCTGCAAAAACAGCAAAACCAGCATGCCCAGCAGCCCATAGCCCTGCCCCGGCGCGCGCCAGAAGATTCGCGGTTTTTGCGGTGCGGGCAGTTTGGTGTCAAGGTTCATCAAATATCAATCTCCACGGCGTCACCATGTAGTTCCATCAGTTCGCGACGGGCAGCGGCTTCGCCTTTGCCCATCAGTTTCGTGATCAGGCTTTCGGTTTGCTGAAAGTCCTGGTTACCCAGTTGTACCGGCAACAGGCGGCGGGTGTCGGGGTTAAGCGTGGTGTCCCACAATTGCTCGGCACTCATTTCGCCCAACCCCTTGAAGCGGCTGATACTCCAGGCGCTTTCACGCACGCCATCCTTGCGCAACTTGTCCAATATGGCGGTCAATTCGCCTTCATCAAGGGCATACACCTTGGAAGCCGGCTTTTTTCCGCGCGCCGGCGCATCCACACGGTACAGCGGCGGCCGGGCCACATAGACATGGCCGGCATCAATCAGCTTGGGAAAGTGGCGGAAAAACAGCGTCAGCAGCAGCACCTGGATATGCGAGCCGTCCACGTCAGCGTCAGACAGAATGCAAACCTTGCCGTAGCGCAGGCCGCTCATGTCGGGCGTGTCGTTAGGCCCGTGCGGGTCGACGCCAATGGCGACTGAAATATCGTGGATTTCGGTGTTGGCAAACAGCCGGTCGCGGTCGACTTCCCAGGTGTTCAGCACCTTGCCGCGCAGTGGCAGCACGGCCTGGTTTTCCTTGTTGCGGCCCATCTTGGCGCTGCCGCCGGCCGAATCGCCCTCGACCAGAAACACCTCGTTCTGCGCCAGGTCGCGGCTTTCGCAGTCGGTCAGCTTGCCGGGCAGCACAGCCACGCCAGAGCCTTTGCGTTTCTCCACTTTTTGCCCAGCCTTTTGGCGGGTTTGCGCGGCCTTGATGGCCAGCTCGGCCAGCTTTTTGCCATATTCGACATGCTGGTTCAGCCAAAGCTCCAACGCCGGGCGCACAAAGCTGGACACCAGCCGCACCGCATCGCGTGAATTGAGCCGTTCCTTGATCTGACCCTGAAACTGCGGATCAAGCACCTTGGCACTCAGCACATAGCTGGCGCGGGCAAACACGTCCTCGGGCAGCAGCTTGACACCCTTGGGCAGCAGCGAATGCAGTTCAATGAAGCCCTTGACCGCCGTAAACAGGCCGTCGCGCAGCCCGCTTTCATGCGTGCCGCCGGCGCTGGTCGGAATCAGGTTGACATAGCTTTCGCGCACCGCCGGGCCGTCTTCGGTAAACGCCACCGCCCAACTGGCCCCCTCGCCTTCGGCAAAGGTCTCGTGACTGCTGTCAGCAAAGCCTTCTTCTTCAAACATCGGAATCACCGGGTCGCCCGTGAGCGTCTGCATCAGGTAGTCGCGCAGGCCGCCCTTGAAGACCCAGGTCTGGACTTCCCTGGTTTTTTCATTCGTCAGCGTGACGGACACGCCTGGCATCAGCACAGCCTTGCTGCGCAGCAGATGCGTCAGCTCGGCCATCGGCAGCGCGGAAGATTCAAAGTATTTCGCATCGGGCCAGGCGCGCACCACGGTGCCTGACTTGCGGTCTCCAGTGCCATAGGGGCGCAAAACCAGCGGCTCAATCACATCGCCACCCGAAAAAACCAAGTGGGCGACTTTGCCTTCGCGGTACGAAGTCACTTCCAGCCGCGTGGACAGCGCATTAGTGACGCTCACGCCCACGCCGTGCAAACCGCCCGAAAAACTGTAGGCACCACCTGTGCCCTTGTCAAACTTGCCACCGGCATGCAGGCGCGTAAACACCAGTTCGACCACCGGCGCTTTTTCTTCCGGGTGCATGCCAAAAGGAATGCCGCGCCCATCGTCTTCGATGGTGACGGAGCCATCAAGGTGCAGCGTGACCTTGATCTTTTTGCCGTGTCCGGCCAGCGCTTCGTCGGCAGAATTGTCGAGCACTTCCTGGATGATGTGCAGCGGATTGTCGGTGCGGGTGTACATGCCCGGACGCTGTTTGACGGGCTCCAGGCCCTTGAGCACACGGATGGAACCTTCGGAATAAACGGGGGAAACAGTAGAAATTTTGTCGGCCATGGCAGTTGAAATGAATCGGACAATTGTAGACCTGACCGCTTAAAACAGCGGTGTGGGGGCATGGCATCAGGGCCTTGGTTCGCCCGCGCGAAAGGGCAAAAATCGCCTGCTTGACCCCAACGCCACCCGCCAGGCCGCTGCCGGGTCAAATTTTCCGAAGTGACAGCGCTTTTTAACAATAGTCGTTAAAGTTTGCCTATGCGCTCAAGCTCCTCCTCCCCCCCAAAAACGCTTTCCATGTTCCAGGTGCTGGCTTTCGGGGCGGCGATTGTCACGCTGTCGATGGGTATCCGGCACGGTTTTGGCCTGTGGCTGCAGCCCATCACGCAAGCGCAAGGCTGGACGCGTGAAACCTTTGCCTTTGCCATCGCTATCCAGAACCTGTCATGGGGCGTTTTCGGTATTTTTGCGGGCATGGTGGCCGACCGCTTTGGCGCTTTCCGGGTGATTGCGGGGGGCGCCGTGCTGTACGCGCTGGGCCTGGTCGGCATGGCGCTGTCGCCGACCGGCCTGCTGTTCACGCTGACGGCCGGGGTGCTGATTGGCGCGGCGCAGGCGGGCACGACCTATGCCGTAATTTACGGCGTGATTGGTCGCAACGTTTCGGCTGACAAGCGCTCCTGGGCGATGGGCGTGGCGGCGGCGGCAGGCTCTTTCGGCCAGTTTTTGATGGTGCCCACCGAAAGTTTCCTGATCAGCAGCCTGGGGTGGCAAACCGCTTTGCTGGTGCTGGGCGGCGCTGTGCTGCTGATCGTGCCGTTGGCGATGGGCCTGCGTGAAGGCCACTTGTCGGGCAATGCCTCTTCTGCTGTGCAAGACCAAAGCATCGGGCAGGCGATGCGCGAGGCGCTTAAATACCCGAGCTTTCAGCTGCTGATGCTGGGCTACTTTGTGTGTGGTTTCCAGGTCGTGTTCATCGGCGTTCACATGCCCAGCTACCTCAAGGACAAGGGGCTGTCGCCGCAGGTGGCCGGCTACGCGCTGGCGCTGATTGGCCTGTTTAATGTCTTTGGCACCTACATTGCAGGCTCGCTGGGCCAGCGCATCGCCAAGAAGAAAATCTTGGCAACCATCTACCTGTCGCGCGCTGTCGTCATCAGCATTTTCCTGATCGCCCCGCTGAGCCCGGCCAGTGTCTACATTTTTGCCAGCGTGATGGGGCTGCTGTGGCTGTCGACCGTGCCACCGACCAACGCCATGGTGGCGCAGATTTTTGGCATCAGGCATTTGTCCATGTTGAGCGGCTTTGTTTTTTTCAGCCACCAGATCGGCTCGTTCATGGGTGTCTGGCTGGGCGGCTATCTGTATGACCGCACCGGCAGTTACGACATCGTCTGGTACATCGCGATTGGGCTGGGCGTGATGGCGGCGCTGGTGAATTTGCCGGTGCGCGAAACGCCAATTCATCGCGCAGGGGCCGGCGGTTTGCCGCAAGGAGCCTGAAATGATCCAGAAAATTGCGCTGTGGAGCCTGGCCATTGCTGTATCGCTGGGCGTGTTTGCCCTCTATACCCGGCCTGGCTTCCTGATCACGCTGGCTGATCAGTTGTGGTCGTGCTTTTAAGCCTTTTTAACAGTCATTCAGGCCTCTAACGCAAGCAGGACGTGCGCAGTCAGCTATCAAAATAATAGTAATTAATGACATTCTTAGCAGTCTTGGCGCACACAGACGCGGTTCAACCGCATTGAAAGAGAGCATGTTGAAAGCAGACCCTTTTCACGGCAACGAGCCGCCTTCGCGCTGGGTGCAACGCTGGTCGCACCTGGTGGCACCCGGCGGCGTGGTGCTGGATGTGGCGTGTGGCCATGGCCGCCATGCGCGCTGGTTTTATGAACGAAATCACCCTGTGGCGCTGGTAGACCGTGCGCAAGCAGCTATTGATTCCATAGCGGCAACTATTCCGGCACAACGCATGCAAGCCGTCGTGGCCGACATCGAAAACGGGCCGTGGCCCTTTGCAGGCCGGCGCTTTGACGCCGTGGTCGTCACCAATTACCTGTGGCGTCCCCTGATGCCGGTGTTGCTGGACAGCCTGGCGATTGGCGGCGTGCTGATTTACGAAACCTTTACCCAAGGTAACGAAACCGTGGGCAAGCCTTCGCGGCTTGACTTTTTGCTTCGTCCGGGCGAACTGCTGGAGATTTGCCGCAGCCTGCGGGTGGTGGCTTTTGAAGACGGTTTCCAGGAAGGCCCGCAAGGTCAGGCACCGCGTTTTGTCCAGCGTATTGCCGCCGTGCGCGAAGCCGTCACGGCGGCCGATTTAGGCAGTGCCGAATCCCCAGCAGCAGCGCAGCCCGTCCGCTATCCGCTGTTTTAAGCTCTGGGTAGAATGCACAATTGGCTTTTTGGGCAGGTCTTCAGACGGCTGAAGCCGACCATCACTCCAGCCAACACGTTAAAAGCACGACATGAACCCCATTACTGGCAGCATTGTTGCACTGGCAACGCCTTTGCATGAAGACGGCAGCGTCGACTACTCCACCCTGCGCAAACTCGTTGACTGGCACATTGCCGAGGGCACCGACTGCATCGGCGTGGTGGGCACCACCGGCGAGTCCCCCACCGTCAACGTCGAAGAGCATTGCGAAATCATCCGCGTCTCGGTCGAGCAGGCCAACAAGCGCGTGCCCATCATGGCCGGCTGCGGCGCCAACTCGACCGCTGAAGCCATCGAGCTGGCCCGCTTTGCCAAACAGGTCGGTGCCGACTGCCAGTTGCAGGTCGTTCCCTACTACAACAAGCCCACCCAGCAAGGCCAGTACCTGCACTTCAAGGCGATTGCCGAAGCGGTGGGCGACTTGCCGACCGTGCTGTACAACGTGCCAGGCCGGAGCGTGGCCGATATGGCGCACGCCACCGTCTTGCGCCTGTCCGAAGTGCCGGGCATTGTGGGCATCAAGGAAGCCACCGGCAACATTGAGCGCGCGCAGTGGCTGATCAAGGAAGTGCCCAAGGGCTTTGCCGTGTATTCAGGCGACGACCCGACCGCCGTGGCGCTGATGCTGTGCGGTGGACAAGGCAATATCAGTGTGACCGCCAACGTAGCGCCCCGGCTGATGCACGAGTTATGCGTGGCGGCGGTGGCCGGCGATGTCAAGCGCGCCATGGAACTGCAGTTCAAACTGCTGCCGCTGCACAGAAACCTGTTCGTTGAAGCCAACCCGATTCCGGTCAAATGGGCCATGTCGCGCATGGGCCTGTGCGGCAATACGCTGCGCCTGCCCATGACGCCACTTGAAACAAGTAACGAAGCTGCCGTCGAAAACGCCTTGCGCGTGTGCGGCCTGATCTGATTTTTAAGGACTCCACGTGAAGACATTGTCGACATCACCACAGCGCCCTGCCCTGTCAAAAATCCAGAGCGCCGCCGCGGTTACAGCCGTCGTGGCGCTCAGCCTTCTTGCAGGCTGCTCCACCATCCGGGACACCATGGAAGGTGAACGCGTCGATTACAAGACAAGCGGTGCCAAAGGCCCTTCTCTAGCTGTCCCGCCAGACCTGACCCAGCTCAGCCGTGACACCCGCTACGTGGTTCCGGGCACGGCAGTGAGCGCCAGCAGCTACCAGATCGGCCAGCCGACACAGAACGTTGAAACTGCTGCCGTTACGGTGGGCGATGTGCGGCTTGAACGCGCTGGCACCCAGCGCTGGCTGGTGGTGAACAGGCCAGCTGACAAGCTCTGGACACCCGTTCATGATTTCTGGCTGGAAAGCGGCTTTTTGCTGACGCAAGATCAGCAAAACCTGGGCATCATGGAAACCGACTGGGCCGAAAACCGCGCCAAATTGCCCCAGGATTTCATCCGCACGGCCTTGGGCAAAGTATTTGAAAGCCTGTATTCAACTGGCGAACGCGACAAGTTCCGTACCCGGCTGGAACGACGGCCCGACGGCGGCACCGAAATCTACATCAGCCATCGCGGTATGGAAGAGGTCATTACCGGCGGCAAAGGCGGCGGTGCTGGCGGCGACAGCACAGTCTGGCAGCCCCGCGCAACCGATCCAGGCCTTGAAGCCGAATTTTTGCGCCGTCTGATGGTCAAGCTGGGTGTGACGCAAGAGCAATCCAAAGCCTTGGTTGCAGCAGGTGCCGCGCAGCAAAAAACATCGCGGGTGGCCATGGTCAACAGCTTGCCGGTGGTGCAAATTGAAGAAGGTTTTGATCGCGCTTGGCGCCGTGTCGGCTTGGCCCTCGACCGCACCGGCTTTACCGTGGAAGACCGCGACCGCAGCCAAGGCACGTATTTCGTGCGTTACGTCGAGCCCGTCACCGGCAAGAGCGAACCCGGATTTTTCAGCAAGCTGTTCAGTGGCTCCAAGGCCACCGCGCTACCGCTGAAGTACCGCATCACGCTCAAGAGCCAGGGTGAACAAACCACAGTGTCAGTCCTTAATGCGCAGGGCATGCCTGAATCATCTGCCAACGCCCAGCGCATTGTGCAGGTGATTGCTGATGACCTGAAGTAAGACGGCAGAGGTTTGCAAGCCGTCCAGCGGCTTTTTTCAGCGTGTTGAGATTCAAAAGCCTGGGCAGTGGCAGCATCGGCAACGCAACGCTGGTGCAAGCCCTTGGGAACGTGCCATTCCGTATGCTCATCGACTGCGGCTTGGGCATCCGGCAGTTATCGCTTCGGCTGGGTGAAGCTGGCGTTGAGCCTGAAGAAATTCAGGCTATTTTCATTACCCACGAACACGGTGACCATATCGGCTGCGCGCTGACGATGGCACGGCGTTACCGCATTCCGGTCTGGATGAGTCATGGCACTTATCTGGCGATCGGTTCGCCGGATTTTGAGGGTTTGCTTCATACCGCGCGAGATGGCGAGTCGATTGACTTGGGCGGCCTGCAGCTCATGCCGTTTACGGTTCCCCACGACGCACGGGAACCATTGCAGCTCAGTTGCACCGATGGAGCCTCAAAACTGGGTATATTGACCGATCTGGGCCATGCAACTCCGCATGTGATCGCGAATCTGCAAGGCTGCGATGCCTTGCTGCTGGAATGCAACCACGACACCGGATTGCTGAGTCAATCCGTTTATCCAGAATTTTTGAAACGCCGCGTGGGTGGCCCCTATGGGCATCTGTCGAATCAGGCGGCGGCAGACATTGCTTGCGCAGTGAACCACAGCGGGCTTACGCATTTGGTCGCAGCGCATTTAAGCGTCCAAAACAACCGGCCCGATCTGGTGCAGTCAGTGATGTCAAAAGCACTGGGCTGCAACGTCAGTGACATTGTGGTGGCCGGTGCCAGCAGCGGTACGCCCTGGTTGCAAATGTAAAAAACATGTCCTGTGCACAGCGGGAATAAGCAGTCAAAAATATCGATTTTCGACCGCCCATGTAAAAAGCCGCCCTCAGGCGGCTTTTTACGAAATCTGGAAGATTACTTTGCAGCAGCTTCGGAAGCAGCGGAAGTAGCGGCACCAGCAGCAGCAGCAGCGTCTTTGGCAGCATCACCGGCGTGGGAAGCAGCGTCGGTAGCAGCAGAAGCGGCACCAGCGGCAGAAGCAGCAGCGCCAGTAGCGGCGGCAGCAGCAGCAGCAGCGGAAGGCGCTTCAGCAGGTGCAGGAACAACCACCACTGCAGGAGCAGGTGTAGGCACAACAACTTCTTCTTTTTTACTGCAGGCAGCCAAGGCAACAGCGGCAACGATTGCGGCCATAACGAGGGACTTGTTCATTTTTACGATCCTTGATGATATTTAGAAAACAATTTCCGGAAATTGTCAAAAGAAACCCGAACCGAGATTCAAGCCTTATTTTTGACCGGTTAGAAAGGACTCGAGCTCTTTCTATCCAGCCGCAAATTATAAGCGGGATAGCGCAAGCATGAAAACCCTTAGCCCCCTGAAATAGTGTCTAGAAAGTTGTCTGGCAGCAGGAAAACCACACTACAGACCCAACACGGTCGCCGGAAAAGCCGGTGAAGCATTCAAAATGTGTTCATTCAGTCGCTCCTTCAAGGCGATGCGACGCTCCACCTCATACCCAGCCACGCCAACGCAACGCGGCACATCCAGCCGCTCCAGCACCCAGCCAGAACTCCAAAGCGCACTGGGAAAAGTTTCAGCTGGCACTTGTGCACTGCTGCGGCATTCCACGATGTGCGACCAGGTTCTTCGCCAGGTCACGAAACGCGCATGCTGCCTGATCACTGCATCGTAATTTCTGGCCAGCATGGTCAGCTTGCGGCCGCCTTTAGACCACTCGTTCAGCGACTGCGCCACGGCCCGGTTGCCCAGAGGCCAGTCTTGAAAGTCAGGATCAGACAGAATAATTTCACGCCATCCCTGTGCTGCTGCGGTAGCCAAGGCTTGGCGAATCAATTCAGTGAATTCACTGCGCCCGCTGAACCGTCCCTCTGGCAAGGGCGCAGGCAGGGCGGCTGATTCTTCAGGTGTCATGAACTTCTCCCGTAAAAGCAGTTCCGTACATGGGTTTGTAATTTAACGCCGTGCGCTTGGCGACTCGGGGAGCTGTTGCAGCCAGCCTGCTTCATGCCAGTCCCCCAGCAACGCAATAGCCGCCGCCCCCGCCTTGCGCAACTCTGCCATCGTCAGGTGACGCTGGTCAGCCAGACGGCGCATCAAGCTGGCATCAGCACCCTTGGCGCGATAACTTTCGCCATTGATAAAAACGTGGTCGCTGTCATACAGCATGCGGGTGCGCGCATCCAGCGCAATGCGAGTCTGCCCGGCTTTGGCGACTTCTGCGTTCCAAGCTTGTTGCGGCTCGTCGAACCAGACACCCGGTTTGGGTTCGGACATGTATTCGCCTAGTGCGCAAGCCAGTGCCAGCGGATCCTTGAGCGCTTGCAACACCGCTTGCCCGGCAAAATCAGCCAGCCCTGCCGGCAAGGCAGCCGGCGTTTCGGTAGCAGGCTGCGCAGGGTCGCGGTACATGCGCTGCGGTCGCGATGGCCGGCTACCTTCTTCATCTGCACATGATTCAGCCGCGTCCTCGCCCATTTCAGCCAGGCGATGCAGCAACTCCGACGCCAATTCGCTTTGCGCCGGCGAGCGAAATCCGATTGAATAGGTCATGCAATCAGCCGTTTTCCCGTCAGACCCGACACAGGCTTCGGCAATTCCATCGTGGGCATAACGTGGTGGCAGATAAAGCATGTCGCCCGCCTCCAGCACAAACTCTTCGTCCGCTTCAAAGTTTTGCAGAATTTTTAGCGGTACGCCTTGCTGCAGGGTGAAGTCTTTTTGCAGCCCGATTTTCCAGCGCCGGCGGCCACTGGCCTGAAACAAGAACACGTCATAACTGTCAAAGTGCGGGCCTACGCCGCCGCCGGGCGTGGCAAACGAGATCATCAGATCATCCATCCGCGCATCGGGGACAAAACGAAATTGTTGCAGCAGCGCGTGCCCTGCAGACTCATGCAGGTCGACGCCCTGCACCAGCAGCGTCCAGCCCGCTTTGCTCAATGGCGGCAGGGTTTTGGGCGCAAACGGCCCCTTTTTCAGACTCCAGCCTTCGCCCTGCTGGGCGATCAGGCGCGACTCGACCTGTTCGCTCGCGGCCAGTTTGAACAAGGCGGCGCGGCTCAGAAAAGGCTGAAAGCCGGCAATAGCCTGACGCACCAGAAGCGGCTTTTTTTGCCAGTGACGGCGCATGAACTGGGCGGGTGTAAGACCGGCGAGAAGGGCGAGGGGCTGATTTACTTCCATGGGACAATTGTGCGATGAAAATCACTCCGCAATGCGTCGTAGCCCTCACATGGACGCTGAAAGATACTTTGGGCGACGAACTGGATGCACTGGACGAGCCGGTTGAGTTTTTGCTCGGCGGCAATGACCTTCTGGCCAGCATCGAAGAAGCGCTGCAAGGCCATTCAGACGGCGACACACTTGAGTTGCACCTCGAGCCCGAAAATGCTTTCGGTGACTACGATGAAAACCTGGTGTTCCTAGAGCCGCGCACTATTTTCCCGGCAGAACTCGAAGAAGGCATGACGTTTGATGGCGCGGCCATACCGGCCGGGGCAAGCCCGCAGATTCCACAAGAACACATCTACACCGTCACGGACATTTATCCCGAGCACGTGGTGCTTGACGGAAACCACCCGCTTGGCGGCATCGCCATCCGGCTGACCCTCAAGGTGGACTCTGTGCGTGAAGCTACTCAACAGGAAATTGCACAAGGATCGCTGGGCACGGGGTTTTTCAAACTGCAGCCCTTGACGCCGGGTAACGGCACATTGCATTAAGCAATTCGTTTCATTCACCGACAAAAAAAAGCGGCGCTGCAGAAAACTGCAGCGCCGCTTTTTTTGCATGTGCAATAACGTGATCAATAACGGAACAGCTGACCGTTCTGGACTCTCACGCGGTCGCCAATGCGCAACTCGCCCGTTGCAGGGATGTCATAGGCGCGCGCACCGCCGTTATCCATCTGAACCGTGACACGGTAAGCCTGGCTGACACCGGGGTTGCGGTTTTTCTCGATGGAATTGCCGGCAACCGCGCCGCCCAGCGCACCCGCGACGGTGGCCACATCACGGCCCTTGCCGCCCCCAAACTGGTGCCCTACAACAGCGCCAGCTACACCGCCCAAAATTGCGCCGAGGCCGGAACCCTGGGCTTGCTGTTGCTGGGTCTGGAAGACCTCAATATTGCTAACGCGCCCGTATTCAACATAGTTGCCCTGCTGATTCTGGGCAGGGTATTGGCTTTGCGCCGGATATTGATTGGGGTATTGATTCGGGTACTGGCCGGGCCTTTGGCTGGGGTATTGATTCGGGTTCGGATATTGATTCGGACTCGGATACGTCGCGGCAGGATAGGACGACATTTGACCCTGAGAATCCATAGGCACTGTGCCGCAGGCCGCCAAGCCAGCCAACACAAGCACGGACGATGTCACTGAAAGAAAGCGGGAAGTACGGCTCATGGAAATCTCCTGTAAATAAAATTGAGGGTGTCTTGGATCTGTGAATCTGCTTTTTAAAAAAGCGCAACTTCAAGCACCGTCATGCGCTGATTGGAGCTGCATTTTCACTACCAGCAGGTCAGGGTCACTGCCTAGAGAATGTGAGCAGTTGCAATTAGCGCGTGCAGGAATGCGCCTACAAACACAAATCATTCTTCTGCGGGCAAGTCACCCTTTCCCGGTCGATCCATACCCGCCTTCGCCGCGCTCGCTGGCCGGGAACTCTGTCACTACATTAAATTTCGCCTGCACCACCGGCACGATCACCAACTGGGCGATGCGCTCCATCGGCTCAATGGTAAAGGGCACATCACTGCGGTTCCAGGCGCTGACCATCAACTGGCCCTGGTAGTCGCTGTCGATCAGGCCCACCAGGTTGCCAAGCACAATGCCGTGCTTGTGGCCCAGCCCCGAGCGCGGCAGGATCAGCGCGGCATAACCCGGGTTGTGAAGGTAAACGGCAATACCCGTGGGCACCAGGCGCCAGGCATTGGCGCCCAGCGTGAGAGGTGCGTCCAGGCAGGCGCGCAGGTCCAGGCCGGCACTGCCGGGCGTAGCGTAGTCGGGCAGATTGCCCTGAAGTCGTGGATCGAGGATTTTTATGTCGATTTTCATGGTCTGTTTTTTTGTTGAGAGGATTGCGCTTTTCTGGCTTCTTCGGCGGCGCGTGCTGCAAGCGCTTTCAGGTTCTTGAAGAAATCGCCCGGATTCTTTCGCCTGACTGTAAAAATCACCCACGCGGCATAAAGCACCAGCGCGGGAATGAACAAAAAGCTGATGCCGGGCACAAATTTCGCCAGTAACTGCGCCGCTACCCACAACAAAACGATCCACTTGACGTGCCGCAAAAAGGGAATTTGTTTCAAGGGTTCCAGCCCAGCCTTGACAGAGGGCAGACCGGAACTTGCCGCAAACGATGTCGTGGCAGACGCACGATCCTTTGGCATGAACAGGTCTTCGCGCATGGCAATGCCTGCTTTAGGGCTCGTCAGGCGCTCGACATAGGCAGCAAAATCGCCGTCGGGCGGGGTGTCTGAAGGATGAATCACGATGCGGCTATTTTCTGCTCCGGTGGCGTGACGACCGCCATCCTGTTGGCAATTTCCCGAACCAGCCGCCGTGCCAGCGACAGCTTGGACGCCCTGGGCAATGCGGTACTGCCCTGCCCGTCAATCAGCAGCAATGCGTTGTGATCCTGTCCAAAGGTGTCGGGGCCGATGTTGCCGACCAGCAGCGGTACCTTCTTGCGCAGGCGCTTGGCCTGGGCATTTTCCAGCAGGTCATGGCTTTCTGCGGCAAAACCGACGCAAAACAGCTGGCCCGTCCTGGCGGCTGGTGACTGGGCGACGGTGGCCAGAATGTCGGCGTTTTCGGTGAATTCCAGTTGCGGCGTCTGGCCAGAGCCGTCTTTCTTTATTTTTTGCGACGAGGTCGCGGCGGGTCGCCAATCTGCCACGGCCGCCGTTGCTATGAAAACAGTAGCTGCCTGCGACTGCACTGTAACTGCGTCAAGCATATTTGATGCTGATTTCACGTCAATTCGGGTCACGCCGCGCGGCGTGGCCAGGCTGACCGGACCGGCAACCAGCGTGACCTCGGCGCCCGCCTCACGCGCTGCACGCGCAATCGCAAAACCCATTTTCCCGCTCGACAGGTTGGTAATGCCGCGCACCGGATCAATCGCTTCATAGGTCGGGCCGGCGGTGACCAGCACGCGCTGGCCGCTCAGCACCTTGGGCATAAAAAAAGCAACGATGTCTTCAAGCAGTTCATCGGGCTCCAGCATGCGACCGTCGCCAGTCTCACCACAGGCCTGAAAGCCGTTCCCCACGCCCAGCACGGTTGCGCCGTCGGCCACCAGTTGCGCCAGGTTGCGCTGGGTGGCCGGATGCGCATACATCTCGCGGTTCATCGCTGGCGCCACCAGCAGCGGTACCTGGCCCAAGGGACGCGCCAGACACATCAGGCTCAGCAGTTCATCGGCGCGGCCCTGGACCAGTCTGGCAATGAAGTCAGCGCTGCAAGGCGCAATCAGAATCGCGTCCGCCTCACGCGACAGGTTGATGTGCGCCATGCTGTTGGGCTCGCGGCTGTCCCACTGGCTGCTATAAACCGGCCGTCCGCTCAGCGCCTGCAGCGTGACCGGGGTGATGAACTGCGCGGCCGCTTCGGTCATCACCACCTGCACCGTGGCCCCTGCCTTGATGAGAGCCCGGCACAACTCGGCCGATTTGTAGCAGGCAATGCCGCCCGACAGGCCAAGCACGATATGTTTTCCGGCCAGGTCGAGTGCTTCAGCGCCACCGAAATCATTTGCTTGATTTGTCATGGCTGGCAATGTATCAGTTAAACAAGGCCCCCACGCTTGTCGCTTCGCGTACTGCGCTGCCCCCCGAGGGGGCTGGCCTTGCTTGGGGCGGCCCGGCGCTGCGGCCGTTGCCCCACGCTTGTCACTACGTGCGTGCGCTGCCCCCGAGGGAACAGTCACCCTCTATAATCTCCGTTTACCACCTCAGCGAACTTGTGGTTCGTACATGGCATGACCAAATTTGTCTTCGTCACCGGCGGTGTAGTGTCTTCCCTGGGCAAGGGAATCGCCTCAGCCTCCTTGGCCGCGCTCCTCGAATCGCGAGGCCTCAAAGTCACTCTCATCAAGCTTGATCCCTACATCAACGTGGATCCGGGAACGATGTCGCCGCTCCAGCATGGCGAAGTTTTCGTCACCGAAGACGGCGCCGAAACCGACCTCGATCTGGGCCATTACGAGCGCTTCATCGAAACGCGGATGCGCAAGGCGAACAACTTCACCACCGGCCAGATTTACCAGAGCGTGCTGGATAAAGAGCGTCGCGGCGACTACCTCGGCAAGACGGTTCAGGTGATTCCGCACATCACCAACGAAATCCAGGACTTCATCAAACGTGGCGCGCGCTATGACACGCCTGAAGCGGTCGATGTGGCGATTGTCGAAATCGGCGGCACGGTGGGTGACATTGAATCCCTGCCCTTCCTCGAAGCCGTGCGCCAGATGAGCCTGCGCATGGGGCCCAACAACACCGCTTTCGTGCATCTGAGCTACGTCCCGTGGATTGCCGCTGCGGGCGAACTCAAGACCAAGCCGACCCAGCACACTGCCAAGCAGTTGCGCGAAATCGGCATTCAGGCCGACGTGTTGCTGTGCCGCGCCGACCGCCGCATTCCCAACGAAGAACGCGACAAAATCTCGCTATTCTCCAACGTGCCTGAATGGGGCGTGATTTCAATGTGGGATGTGGACACGATTTACAAGGTGCCCCGCATGCTGCACGAACAGGGCCTGGATGGCCTGATCTGCGACAAGCTGCGCCTGCACACGCCACCTGCCAACCTCAAGCGCTGGGACGACCTGGTGTACGAGACCGAGCACCCAAAAACCGAAGTCAACATTGCCATGGTCGGCAAATATGTGGACCTGAGCGACAGCTACAAGTCCCTGAACGAAGCCTTGCGCCACGCCGGCATGAAAAACCATGCCAAGGTGACCATCGAGTATGTTGACTCCGAAACCATCACCTCCGACAACGTGTCGCGTCTGGCGCAGTTTGACGGCATTCTGGTGCCCGGCGGTTTTGGCATACGCGGCGTGGAAGGAAAAATCTGCGCCGCCCGCTTTGCCCGCGAAAACAAGATTCCCTACCTCGGCATCTGCTTGGGTATGCAGGTCGCCACGATCGAGTTCGCGCGCCATGTGGCCGGCCTGAAAGACGCCAACAGCACCGAGTTTGATCCGGCCACCACGCATCCGGTGATTGCCCTGATTGCCGAGTGGAAAGATGCCGACGGCACCATCAAGACGCGCAACGCCAAGTCTGACCTGGGCGGCACCATGCGGCTGGGCGCGCAAAGCTCCGACGTGACCCCGAACAGCCTGGCGCACAAGATTTACGGCGATGTGGTGACAGAACGCCACCGCCACCGCTATGAAGCCAACGTCAATTACCTCGACACCTTGCGCCAATCAGGCCTGGTCATTTCTGCGCTGACGCAGCGTGAACATCTGACCGAGATTGTCGAGCTGCCGCAAGACGTCCACCCGTGGTTCATGGGTGTGCAATTTCACCCTGAATTCAAATCGACGCCGTGGGACGGCCACCCGCTGTTCAACGCCTACATTGCCGCAACGCTTGAACACCGTAGCGCGACGAGCCAGGCCATTAAAGCCGAAAACGCAAAACCCCTGAAAGCAGTGGCCTGAACATGAAACTCTGCGGATTTGACATCGGGCTGGACCAGCCTTTCTTCCTGATTGCCGGGCCCTGCGTGGTTGAGTCCGAGCAGTTGCAAATGGACACGGCCGGCGCGCTCAAGGAAATCACCGCTTCGCTGGGCATTCCCTTCATTTTCAAATCCAGCTACGACAAGGCCAACCGCTCCAGCGGCACCAGTTTTCGCGGCCCCGGTATGGAAAAAGGCCTGGAAATTCTGGCCAAGGTCAAGCGCGAGTTGAACCTCCCCATCCTGACCGATGTGCATTCCGAAGCCGAAATTGCTGCCGTGGCCGCCGTCGTCGATGTGCTGCAGACCCCGGCTTTCCTATGCCGCCAGACTGACTTCATTCATGCAGTGGCGCAATCGGGCCGGCCGGTCAACATCAAAAAAGGCCAGTTTCTCGCCCCCGGCGACATGAAAAATGTCATCGACAAGGCGCGCGCTGCGGCGCGTGAAATAGGTCTGGATGAAGACCGCTTCATGGCCTGCGAGCGCGGCGCCAGTTTTGGCTACAACAACCTCGTGTCAGACATGCGCAGCCTGGCGATCATGCGGGAAACCCATGCGCCCGTGGTGTTTGATGCCACGCATTCGGTGCAGCTGCCCGGCGGCCTGGGCACCAGCAGCGGTGGCCAGCGCGAAATGGTGCCGGTGCTGGCGCGTGCTGCCGTGGCGGTCGGTATTGCCGGCCTTTTCATGGAAACCCATCCAGACCCGGCCAAGGCCCTGAGCGACGGCCCCAATGCCGTCCCGCTCAAGCACATGAAAGCGCTGCTGGAAACGCTGCTGGAACTGGACCGTGTGACCAAGAAAAATGGTTTTCTTGAAAATAATTTCGGTTTGTAATTTTTGATTTATTGATTGAAAGACGAAAAAAAATGAGCGCAATTGTTGATATCGTCGGCCGCGAAATTCTCGACAGCCGTGGCAACCCTACCGTCGAATGCGACGTGCTGCTGGAGTCCGGCGTCATGGGTCGTGCAGCCGTACCATCCGGCGCCTCCACCGGCTCGCGCGAAGCCATCGAATTGCGCGACGGCGACAAGTCGCGTTACCTCGGCAAGGGCGTGCTCAAGGCGGTTGACCATATCAACAACGAAATCTCCGAAGCCGTGCTCGGTCTGGACGCCAGCGAACAGGCTTTTCTGGACCGCACCCTGATCGACCTGGACGGCACCGAGAACAAATCGCGCCTGGGCGCCAACGCCATGCTGGCCGTCAGCATGGCCGTGGCCCGTGCAGCGGCTGAAGAAGCCGGTCTGCCCTTGTACCGCTACTTTGGCGGCAGCGGCGCCATGCAGATGCCGGTGCCCATGATGAACGTGGTCAACGGCGGCGCGCACGCCAACAACAACCTGGACCTGCAGGAGTTGATGATCATTCCGGTCGGCGCACCGAGCTTTCGTGAAGCCCTGCGTTACGGCGCCGAAGTGTTTCATGCACTCAAGACCATCCTGCACGACAAGGGCATGAGCACTGCCGTGGGCGACGAAGGTGGTTTTGCGCCCAGCGTTCCCAACCATGAAGCAGCGATCCAGATGATCCTGGAAGCGATCGACAAGGCCGGTTTTGTCGCCGGCGAGCAGATTGCCCTGGGCCTGGACTGCGCGGCATCCGAGTTCTACAAGGATGGCAAGTACGTGCTCGCCGGCGAAGGCGGCCTGAGCCTGTCTGCGCAGGAGTGGACCGACATGCTGGCAACCTGGGTCGATAAATACCCGATCATCAGCATCGAAGACGGCATGGCCGAAGGCGACTGGGACGGCTGGAAAATCCTGACCGACCGCCTTGGCAAGGATGTGCAGATCGTGGGTGATGACCTGTTTGTCACCAACACGAAAATCCTGAAAGAAGGCATCGACAAGGGCATTGCCAATTCGATCCTGATCAAGATCAATCAGATCGGCACGCTGACCGAAACCTTTGCCGCCATCGAAATGGCCAAGCGCGCCGGCTACACCGCCGTGATCTCGCACCGTTCGGGCGAAACCGAAGATTCGACGATTGCCGATATCGCCGTGGGCACAAATGCCGGCCAGATCAAGACCGGCTCGCTGTCCCGCTCGGACCGCATGGCCAAGTACAACCAGTTGCTGCGCATCGAAGAAGACCTGGGCGACATCGCCACCTATCCCGGTCGCGCCGCGTTCTACAACCTGCGTTAACTTTTTTCCGACCTATGGGCAAGCGTTTCTTCATTCCTGCTATTTTGCTCATGCTGCTGGTGGTGTTCCAGGCCCAGCTCTGGACGGGCAGAGGCAGCATTTCCAGCGTGCGGGAGATGGAGCAGCGCTTGAGCGTACAGCTGGCCAAGAACACGCTGGATCAGGCCAGCAACGACCAGCTGGCCGCCGAAATCAAGGATCTGCAAGAGGGTCTGGGCATGGTCGAGGAAAAGGCGCGCAGTGAGCTGGGCATGGTCAAGCCCAATGAAATGTTTGTCCAGATCACCCCCTGAGCCCCACGCATGGCGGCGCTGACCATCGCACTGCTGGGCGCGCCTCACGCCGACCTCCAGATGCTTGCCGACGCCCTGAACAGCGCGTTGAAAGCCTCAGGCTGGCAAGTTTTTCTGGTGGTGCCGGGCAACGCGCAGGCGGACACAACCAACCTCTGCGCTTTTGACCTGGTGCTGCTATGCGGGCTGCAACCCTCGGCGCAATCCCAAATCGAAGCACAAGACCCTGCGCTTGAGGCGCAAGACCTGTTGATTCGCGCCAGGTTGGCGCTGGCGGCTGTGTCTTACCGGGTGCTTTACGGAACCGCCGAGGAACGCCTGGCCCATGCCCTGAATGCCATTGAAAGCCTGCTGCCCCGCGCTGAAACAAGCTCACGCCCAAAGCCTCTTTCAGGCAGTGTCAAAAAACAGCCCTGGGTCTGGATGTGTGAGAAATGCAGCGATCCGCAATGTGAACACCAGCTGTTGACCGCTCTGCTGGGGCAACGCACCGACCAGGTTTGACGCTATTCGCCATCAAACCCGCTGTGCGCTGATTACTGAACGGTTGAAGTGGGCGGCAGCTGCTGGATGGGCTGGGTAAAAATCTGCGCTGCATCGACCGGATCGAATCCGTACTGCGCGCCACAAAACTCGCAGGCCACATCGACCGCGCCGCGCTCGGCAATGATGCTTTCAATTTCTTCAGTCCCCAGCCCACGCAGCATATTGCTGACGCGCTCGCGTGAGCAACTGCAGGCAAAGCTCGGTGTGAGCGGCTCAAACCGCGTGATGGGTTCCTCCCAAAACAGGCGGCGCAAGATCGTATCGACATCAAGCGTCAGCAATTCTTCGCGCTTGAGCGTGCCGGCCAGCATGGCGATGCGCTGGTAATCTTCATTGACGCCAATCTGGTCTTCATTGGCCTGGCGGTCACTCTGACCTTCGAGGTTGCCCATGCCTTTGACGGGCAGGCGCTGGATCAGCAGGCCTGCAGCCACATTGCCGTCAGCCGCCAGAATCAAGCGGGTGTCGAGCTGCTCGCTTTGCAGCATGTAGTGCTCCAGCACTTCGGCCAGGCTCTCAATTTTTTCATGCTGGTCGCCAAACAGCGGCACCACGCCCTGGTAAGGCTGCTGGCCCGGAAATTTGTCTTTCGGGTCCAGCGTGATGGCGCAGCGCCCTTCGTTGTTTACATTGACCAGCTGGCTGAGCGAACTGCCCGGCTCAACCGGGCCGGTCACGGTGGCGGTGGCGCGCAGGCTCAGGTCGGGCTGCACTTCGGCCACGGCCAGTTTGACCGGGCCATCGCCAAAAATCTGCAAAATCAGCGCGCCGTTGAATTTGATGTTGCTTTGCATCAGCGCGCCAGCCGCCGTCATTTCGCCCAGCAGGTTGATGACCTCGGCCGGATAGCCGCCAGCGTCTTGCCGGCGCTTGAGGATTTCCTGCCACGCATCGGTCAGGCGCACGATCATGCCGCGCACCGGCAGGCCGTCGAAGATGAATTTGTGCAGTTCAGACATTAGTAAACCCCCACGCTTGTCGCTGCTCTTACTGTGCTGCCCCCCGAGGGGGCTGCTGCGCCTGTGGCCCGGCAAAGCCGGTTCCACGGCCCCTGCTGGGGAAGAGGTAGTTCTGCCACGCTCGTCGCTGCGCGCAATGGGTTGCGTCGGGTGCATTGCACAACAGAATTTTTAGCCTTTGCGGGTCTTTGCCGGGTCTGGAGCTGCCGCGTTTCTGAATGGATCATGTTCTGGATATCGCTCTCAATGTCGTTCTGAAGGCCGTTCAGGCCAGTTTCTTGAGTCCGGTCTTGTAGCGCCGGGCATTGTCTATATAGTGCTGCGCGCTCATTTTTAAACCTTCGATTTGCGCGTCAGACAGTTGGCGTACCGCTTTGGCTGGACTTCCCAGAATCATGCAACCGTCCGGGAACTCCTTGCCTTCAGTCACCAAAGCGCCTGCGCCGACCAGGCAGTTCTTGCCAATTTTTGCGCCATTGAGCACCACGGCTTGAATGCCGATCAGCGAACCGTCGCCAATCGTGCAGCCGTGCAGCATCACCTGATGGCCGACGGTGACGTTGTCGCCAATCACCAGCGGCATGCCGTGGTCGGCGTGCAGAACACTGTTGTCCTGAATATTGGCACCCTTGCCGACGGTGATGGTTTCGGTGTCACCCCGAATCACCACGCCAAACCAGACGCTGCTGTCTTCACACAAGGTCACGTTGCCCATGACAGAAGCGCTGTCGGCAACCCAGGCTGAGTCGTGAATGGCGGGGCTCAGATCGTCCAGCTGGTAAATGGCCATGGTGTTCCTTGATGACGGAGTACGGGTGAAAATGAATTTTGATTGTAAGGACGCGATAGCTCCTGTGCCCGCGCCAGCTTATAGTCGCCCCGCTCCTGCCACTTGCGCCGACAATTCAGCCATGAACGCCACGCCCATCGCCCCGGAACTGCGCCAGCTTGCCCTGCAAGCGCTCCTGACGCCTGATTTACAACAAAAAGTGGCGCTTGCGCACGCCCTGTATGCGCAAGCAGCTACTCTTTTAATAGCAATTGATACCACCATCAGTGCGCCTTCAGGCCTTCCCGGTTGCCCGGCGCGACCGGAATTGCGAAAACATCTGGACATGCCCCGGCACTCGCCTTTCAAGCCCGAAGGCCTGGCCGCCCTGATGCATGCGGTGACCCATATCGAGTTCAACGCCATCAATCTGGCGCTCGATGCCATCTGGCGTTTTGGCGGCATGCCGCGCGCCTATTACCTCGACTGGCTCCAGGTGGCGGCGGAAGAAGCCACGCATTTCAGCCTGCTGCGCGGGCTGCTGCAAGACATGGGCTACGACTATGGCGACTTTGCGGCCCACACCGGGCTGTGGGACATGACGCAAAAAACCGAAGCCGACGTGCTGGCGCGCATGGCGCTGGTGCCGCGCACGCTGGAGGCGCGCGGGCTGGACGCCACGCCGCCGATGCAGGCCAAACTGCGCAAGGTCGGCACACCCGACGCCCTGCGCGCCGTCAGCATTCTGGACATCATCCTGCGCGATGAAATCGGCCATGTGGCAATTGGCAACCACTGGTTTCGCCACCTGTGCGCCGAGCGCGGCTTGCCGCCGGTCGCGACCTATACCGCGCTGGCCCTGCAGTACGGCGCGCCGCGCCTGAAAGGCCCGCTGAATCTGGATGCCCGGCGCGCGGCAGGATTTGATGAAGCCGAGCTGGCGCTGCTGCAAGCGTCGGCTTGAAACAGCGCCGGCCCCTGTACGCATCTGCCGCCTGATTTTTCTGTCTATTCAGCCGCGCGGATGGTGCTCTGCATGCAGCAGCTTCAGGCGTTCACGCGCCACATGGGTGTAAATCGTGGTGGTGGAAATATCGGCATGCCCGAGCAGCATTTGCACCGCCCGCAAATCAGCGCCGTGGTTGAGCAAATGCGTCGCAAAAGCATGGCGCAGCGTATGCGGCGACAGGGGCGAATGAATATGGGCCAGAAGTGCATACTTTTTGACCAGCATCCAGAACATCACCCGGCTCATGCCGTGGCCGTGGCTGGTCACAAACATGTCGTCGGTCTGCTGGCCGCCCAAAATCACCGACCGCGCTTCAGCCAGGTAACGCACGACCCATTCACGCGCCACCTGGCCGAAAGGCACGAGCCGTTCGGTGTTGCCCTTGCCTGTGACACGCAACACGCCTTCATTCAGGCCGACATGAAAGGTCTTGAGCCCGACCAGTTCGCTGACGCGCAGGCCGCTGGCATACATCAGCTCCAGCATGGCCCGGTCGCGCAGCCCGAGCGGCGTGTCGTCGTCGGGGGCGGCCAGCAACGACTCGACCTGCGCCTCAGACATCACGGTGGGCACGCGCAAGGCCTGTTTGGCCGATTGAAGCTTGAGCGTCGGGTCCAGGGCCAGCAGGTTTTCGCGCAGCGCCCAGCGAAAGTAGCGCTTGAACACCGTCAGGCAGCGGTTGGCCGACGTGGCTTTGGTCACCGCATGGCGAAAAGCAAAATAAGCCTTGAGGTCTTCTTCGGTGGTTTCGTCGAGCCAGCGCTGCTGCTGCGCTTCGGCGCCCAGCCATTCAGCGTACAGCGACAGGTCGCGCCGGTAAGCGGCCAGCGTGTTGTTGGACAGGCCGTCTTCCAGCCACAGGGCGTCGACAAACGCATCAATGCCGGACTGACTTTGGGGGTGCATAGCGTAAGGAGTTGGGTGAAGAAAAGATAAAAAGCTGCCGCTTTGAGGCAAAGCCCCAAGCGGCGGCCTTCATGAAAGGCGGAGCAGACGCTTCATTCCAGCTTGAGGCCGGCGGTTTCAACGACTTTTTTATAGACGTCGAATTCGGCCTTGATTTGGGCCGCGAACTGCTCGGGCGTGTTGGCCACGATCTGCGAGCCGGTGTCCTCGATGCGCTTGCGCACCGCCGGGTCTTCCAGCGCCTTTTTCACGCCGGCATTGACCTTGTCAACCACCTCTTTGGGCAAGTCCTTGGGGCCGACGAGGCCGTAATACGCCATGCGGTTCACCGGCTCCAGCCCGACTTCCTTGAAGGTTGGCACGTCCGGCAGCGAAGCCAGGCGCTGCGGCGCGGCCACGACGATGGGAATCAGGCGCTTTTGCAGCGCAAACGGCAGCGTCGAAGGCAGGTTGTCAAAAATGATCAGCACCTGCCCGGCCACCGTGTCATTGAGCGCCGGGCCGGAGCCCCGGTAAGGAATGTGCGTGATGAACGTGCCGCTCAGGGTTTTATACAGTTCCATCTGCAGGTGCGCAATCGAGCCGGTGCCCGACGAGGCAAAGGAGTATTTGCCGGGATTTTTCTTCAGCTCGGCGACAAACTCCTTGTAGTTGCGCGCCGGAAAGCTCGGATGGACCGCAATGATGTTGGGCGTGGCAGCAATGTTGATGATCGGCGTGAAATCCGTCAGCGGGTTGTACGGCGTTTTCGGGTTGATGGCCGGGTTGGCGGCGGTGGTGGACACCGTGGCCATGCCCAGCGAATAGCCGTCAGGCTGCGCGCGCGCCGTTTCAGTCGCACCAATCACGCCGCCGCCGCCGGCCTTGTTTTCAACAATGACGACCTGCCCCATCGCCTTGCCCAGCGGATCGGCCATGACCCGGCCAATGATGTCGGTGGTGCCGCCCGGTGCAAAAGGAATCTGCAGCTTGATGACCTTGTTGGGATAGCCTTGCGCCAGCGCAGAGCCGCCCGCGACGCTCAAGGCCAGTGCAGACAGTGCCAGCAGATAACGATGATTCATAGTCAACTTCCTTTGCGTGAAACAAACACGAATCGTAAACGCAGGCGCGCGTGCTGTGCCCTGTGGAATACGCATAAGGGCTTACCCCGATTTTTACGGTTATTCTCGACGCCGTGATTTACGCCCAACTCCTTTTTCCTGATTTTTCGCTGATTGTTTGTGGTTACCTGCTCTGCCGCTACACCGCCCTGAACCGCATGGTGTGGACGCAGGTGGAAAGCCTGGTTTACTTCTTTTTATTCCCGGTTTTGCTGTTCTATTCGATTGTCAAAAGCCCGCTTGACCTGGGGGCCGCCTCCAGCGTCATAGGCGCTGGTCTGTCGTTGAGCCTGGCAGGCATCGCCATGGCGTACAGCCTGCCGCATCTTCCCTGGCTGGGCCGGCATATTGACGCGCGTGAACATGCGGCCAGCGCGCAAGTGGCCTTTCGCTTCAATTCCTTCATTGGTCTGGCACTGGCGGAGCGGCTCGCGGGCAGCCAGGGCCTGCAGATGATTGCGGTGCTGATCGGCGTGTGCGTGCCGCTTTCCAATGTGGCGGCCGTGTGGCCGATGGCCCGGCATGCGCAGCGCGGTTTCCTGCGCGAACTCGCGCGCAACCCGCTGATTCTGGCCACGGCGTCGGGGCTGGTAGTTAATTTGCTGGGGTTTTCGGTGCCTGACTGGTCAGCGCCCACGCTCACGCGGATTGGCGCCTCGGCCATCGTGCTGGGCTTGATGGCCGCCGGGGCCGGCATGCAGTTTGGCCATCTGTCGCAGGCCAAAACCCTGACGACCGCCGTGTTGTCGATACGGCATGTGTTGTTGCCGCTGATGGCGCTGGGGCTGGCCAGGGCGTTTGGATTGACGCCCGTGCAGTCCACCGTGTTGCTGGCGTTTTCGGCTTTGCCGACGGCTTCCAGTGCCTATGTGCTGGCGGCGCGCATGGGCTACAACGGCGGTTATGTGGCCGGGCTGGTCACCCTGTCAACCCTGCTGGGGCTGGTGAGTTTGCCGTTTGCGCTGGGTCTGCTGGGGTAATGGCGTCAGTTTTTAGCACGCTAATTTTGCTACTATTTCAATAGCTGCTTGCGCCCGTATTTATTGCGCAAGACAGCTATTTCAGGCTATGTATGAGTTAAGTGTTGCGCCATAGCTGTAGCCATAAAGGCTCGATCACTTTTCTCCTCTGGGGAAAATTTTTGCAACAGTTAACTCCGACATAGCCCTATTTCATCATTAATTATCCGGATTTTGCTGCAGCGCCCAGGCGACATGCTCGCCAACCAGCGCGCTTGGGCCTACAGCGCGTTCCTGCAGAGCGGCGCGCAAACCGGCGGCGTCCGCAACGCCTGCACGCAGGGCATTGCCCATCGCTACGGCAATATTACGCAGCCAGCGCTCGTGACCGATGCGGCGAATCGGGCTGCCTTCGGTAAAACGCAAAAAATCCGCCTCGCTCCAGGCAAACAGGGTGACGAGTTGCTGGCCGGTCAGCCCCTTGCGCTCGTCAAAATCAGGCAACGCACTGCGCTGCGCGAACTTGTTCCACGGGCAAATCAGCTGGCAGTCGTCGCAGCCGTAAATACGGTTGCCGATCACGTGGCGAAACTCCAACGGAATCGGGCCGGCAGACTCAATCGTCAGGTAAGAAATGCAACGCCGCGCATCGAGTTTGTGCGGCGCGATGATGGCTTGCGTCGGGCACACGTCGATGCAGGCCCGGCAACTGCCGCAGTGAGACGTGACCGGCAGGCTGGGCGGCAAGGCAATGTCGATATAGATTTCACCCAGAAAAAACATCGAGCCGGCTTCGCGGTTGAGCAGCAGCGTGTGCTTGCCGCGCCAGCCCTGGCCGCTGCGCGCCGCCAGTTCGGCCTCTAACACCGGGGCCGAATCGGTAAAGACGCGGTGCCCGAGCGGCCCAACCTGCGCGGCAATGCGTTCGCTCAATTTTTGCAGCCGGGCGCGCAGCACCTTGTGGTAGTCCCGGCCCCGCGCATAGACCGACACAATGCCTTCGGCGGGCCGCTCAAGGCGGCTGAGTTCCATGGCTTGCCACTCGCCCGGCCCGCTCGGAATGGACGCTGGCAAATAATCCATGCGTGCCGTGATAACGCTGACCGTTCCCGGAACCAATTCGGCAGGCCGCGCTCTTTTAAGGCCATGCGCGGCCATGTAATGCATGTCGCCATGAAATCCTTCGGCCAGCCAGGCTGATAATCCCGTTTCGGCCAACGACAAGTCGACACCCGCGATGCCTGTTTGCGAAAATCCAAGCTCGCGTGCCCAAGTTTGAATTTGAGAAACGAATTGATGACTGTTCCACTGATTGAAGGTCGGCATCCGCTGATTGTAAAAAACATGACCTGGCTTGACGAAGCCAGCACGGAATCGTTTGCGCGAACGCTGGCGGCCCAACCCGCAATTGGCCGCGCGCTGATCGAACTGCAAGGCGACCTGGGTGCCGGCAAGACCACTTTTGTGCGCCATCTGCTCAGGAGCCTGGGCGTGCCGGGGCGCATCAAAAGCCCCACCTATGCGGTCGTTGAAGCTTACACACTGGATGCGCCAGCGCTTGACGCGGTTCACAATCAAGGTTTAGCCATCTGGCATTTTGATTTTTACCGGTTCAACGATCCGAACGAGTGGGAAGAAGCCGGGTTTCGCGAGAGCTTTGCCAGCCCCGGATTGAAGCTGGTGGAGTGGCCTGAAAAAGTGGGTGACCATTTACCCTTGCCTGATCTGGTAATCCATATCGACATGCTGCCCGACGCGTCCCGCACCATCACCCTGACGGCCTATACCCCCACGGGGGCGGAGTTGCTCACATGAAAAACAAGAAGTCTCCTGCGTCCGGTTTGAGCCGCCGCCATGCCCTGCAAATGGGCAGCCTGGTGCTGCTGCTGGGCACGCAGCACATCGCACGGGGCGCCACCATCGTGGCGGTGCGTGTCTGGCCGTCCAAGGACTACACGCGGCTGACCATCGAGTCAGACACTGAAATCAAGGCGCGCCAGTTCTTTATTCCCGAGCCGCCCCGGCTGGCGGTTGATATTGAGGGCATCGACCTGATTCCAGCGCTGCGCGAACTGGTGGCCAAGGTGAAGTCCGATGACCCGAACATCTCGGGCATTCGTGTCGGGCAAAACGCACCGGGCGTGGTGCGGCTGGTGATGGATTTGAAAAAGCCCATGCTGCCGCAGGTGTTCAGCCTGAAGCCGGTGGCCGCTTACCAGCACCGGCTGGTGTTTGACCTGTACCCGGCGCAGCCGGTAGACCCGCTGGAAGCCATGATTTCCGAACGGCTTGCCGACCCCCGTTCAGGGAGCGCAGCAGCCAACACACCGGCAGCCGCACCCGTCGCCGCAAATCCTGCGCCCGACAAACTGCCGACACCGTCTGAAAACACCGCAGCAGCCAGTGACCCGCTCGGCAGCCTGATGGCGCAGCAGTCCGACAAAGCGGCGTCGATCCCGGTGCCAGCCGCCCCCTTGCCTTCCAGGCCCCCCAAAGTCTCGATTTCCAAGTTGCTGCCTAATTCATCGCTGAAAAACGAGTCGCAAACGGCTTCTGTTCCCCGGTTGCCAGAAGCTTCAGCGCCGGATTTTAGAGAAAACTTCCCCAACCTGCCCCAAGCCCGCATGGATCGTCTTGTCATCGTCGCCCTGGATCCGGGCCACGGCGGTGAAGACCCCGGCGCCATCGGCCCCGGCGGCACGCGCGAGAAAGATGTGGTGCTGCAAATTGCACACCGCCTGCGCGACCGAATCAACCAGCAGCCCAACATGCGCGCCTACCTGACGCGCGATGCCGATTTTTTCGTACCGCTGCATATTCGCGTGCAAAAAGCGCGCAGCGTACAGGCCGACCTTTTCATCAGCCTGCATGCCGATGCTTTTTTTACCGACGTTCCTCAAGGTGCCAGCGTGTTTGCACTGAGCGAAAAAGGCGCCTCCAGCAGCGCGGCACGCTGGCTGGCCAACAAGGAAAATTCGGCCGATCTGGTGGGCGGCATCAATGCCAAGGCCAAGGATGCGCAGGTTCAAAGAGCCCTGTTTGACATGAGCACCACCGCGCAAATCCATGACAGCATGAAGCTGGGCAGCGCCATGCTGGGCGAGATCGGCAATGTCGGCAAGCTGCACAAGCCCCGGGTCGAGCAGGCCAGTTTTGCGGTGCTGAAAGCGCCCGACATCCCCAGCGTACTGGTCGAAACGGCTTTTATCAGCAACCCGATTGAAGAAGCCCGGCTGCGCAGCGAGGGCTACCAGATTCAGCTGGCCGATGCGCTGATGCGCGGCATTTCGAGTTATTTCGCCAAAAACCCGCCACTGGCGCGCAACCGCGCCCTGTAAGCCTGTAGGGGCACTCAACGAAACTTTATGGGTGCGCATCGATACGACAGCTGTCGGCGATGTAATCCTACAGTCCAGCCTGGTTGCATGGCATAAAATTCAGGCACAGGCAAAGCCTGGACTTCAATCGGTGAAGCATCCTGAAAAATAGCCTCTTCCTCTAAAAGGTGAAATTATGAACACGAAAATTTTGATGTCAGTTGCCGCCGCTTCCCTGATTGCCCTGACCGGCTGCGGCACCAACCCAACCAACGCACAAATCGGTACTGGCGCTGGCGCTGTACTGGGCGGCGTGGCAGGCAATGCCGTCTTTGGCGGCACGCTGGGAACCGTTGGCGGCGCTGCTGCTGGCGCGTTGATCGGCAATGAAGTCGGCAAAAAGCGTTAAGCAACCCACTTGTATATTGTCCTGACGCGGTCAGGCAATGCCGCACAGACCAGCGCACAAGCAGTTCAACCTGCTGATCCGCAAAAAAGATGACTCCTGAATTTCAGCGAGTCGTCTTTTTTTTTGCCTGAAATAGCGCCAAGCCGTCATTAAGCTCAAGCGGTGCAGAAGGCCAGCTCAGGCAGAAGCAACCTTGCGTTTCGCAGGCCCATACATTGCGTCGATGTCCGCCGCAAAACACGCCATCAGGTTATTGCGCTTGAGCTTGAGCGTCGGTGTCATGAAGGTGTTTTCAATCGTCCAGGGTTCCAGCGTCAAAAACACGGCGCGCGGCATGGCGTAACGCGCAAAGTTCAGTGTTTGAGCCGAAATGCGCGCCAAAGCAGCTTTGTGAACCACTGGCTGGTTCAGGCTGGCGGCATCAGCCGGGTCGAGCCCGAGCGAGCTGGCCAGGCGCTGCCATTCCAGCGGATTCACCACCGCCATGCAGGCGATGAAGGGCCGGTTTTCGCCGACCACCAGCACCTGCGCAAACAGCGGATCCACGGCAATAGCCAGTTCCAGATCGCCAGGCGGCACTTTCTCGCCCGTCGAGGTGACGATGATTTCCTTGATCCGGCCCATGATGCGGATACGCCCGTTCTGCACGTCAGCCTGGTCGCCGGTCGACAGCCAGCCTTCGGCATCCAGCACTTTGGCCGTGTCCTCGGGCCGCTTCCAGTAGCCTTTCATCACCGAAGGGCCGCGCACCTGCAGCTCCCGGTTATCACCGATACGCACTTCCACACCCGGCAGCGCCTGCCCCACGGTCGCAGGGTCGTTGTCTTGCACGCCATTGGCCGCCACCACGGGCGACGTTTCCGTCATGCCGTAGCCTTGCAGCAGCGGCAGGCCCAGCCCCAGAAAGCAGCGCGCCACCGCATGCGACAGGGCAGCGCCACCACTCACGGCAACCCGTACCCGGCCACCAAACTGCGCCCGCAAAGTGCGCGCCACCAGCCGGTCCAGCAACGGCCAGAGCAGCGGGTCCAGCGCAGCCCAGACACTGTCTTCGCCGGCCGCCAGCGGCAAACCCTGCGCGCGGCAAAACCGCCGCCAGCCCACGGCCTGCGCAGCCTCAAACAGCCGCATCTTGAAAGCCGACCCGGCCAGCGTTTCCTGCAGCTTGGCAAATACCCGTTCGTAAATACGCGGCACCGAGATCAGCACCGTGGGGCGCACGGTTTTCAGGTCTTCTGCCAACAGCGCCACCGAACGCGCATAAGCCACGCAACTGCCCACGGCCATCGGCAGGTAATAACCCAAGCGGAACTGCTGCGCGATGCGCTGGATATGCTCACGCAACTGCCCACGGCCATCGGCAGGTAATAACCCGCCGTGCGCTCAAAGGTGTGCGAGAGCGGCAAGAAGGACAAAAAGACATCGTCCGGCGTCGGCACGACGCGCTCCAAAATAGCCAGCACGTTGCACACCACATTGCGGTGCGTCAGCATCACGCCCTTGGGCTTGCCAGTCGTGCCCGAGGTATAGACGATGGCCGCCAGGTCGTCGGCAGACGGCGGCGGCGTGACACTGGAATGCCCCTGCCCCGCCGCCAGCCAAGCCGCCAGCGAAAGCACCGGAACGGCTTCGCCGGAGGCCGCAGTCAGCGCGTTTTCCCCGGTGACCACCACAGCCCGCAACGCCGGCAGGGCCAAACCGACGCTTTCAATGGCGCGCCACTGTGCCAGCGATGACACCATGACCATCAAGGCTTCGCAGTCCGACAGGATGTAGGCAATGCTGCCGGGGTTGTCGATGGCGTGCAGCGGCACCGGCACCAGCGCCTGTGACAGCGCGGCCTGATAGGTGCAGACCGCATCCAGGCCGTTGGGCAACAAAATGGCGATGCGCGCCTGACGCGGCAGTTCCAGCGCCGCCAGCGCACGGCCCCAGTGCGCAATACGCTCGCTGGCGCTTGCCCACTGGGTGCTGACCCACTGCCCCTTTGCCGTATCAAACTCGCGGTAAGCCTCGCCCTGCGGGCTTTGCGCCACACGAAAAATCAGCAGTTCGGACAAGGTGCTGACAGTGGCGAGTTTCAGGGAATTCATGGTGATTCAGAAAGGTTGTCTTGAAAGGCGGCTGGCAAAAATAGCGTTTGAGCCGACACGCTTGAAAAGCGTGCAATGCGAAACCGGTGGCTGAAAACGGACGATTGTCACGTTCAAGCCACAAGCCAATACACATAGCCGGTTGCGCAGGCGTCAGTGGCTCAAACCGGGCTGCTGCTGGTTTTCTGCCGTGCCCGCCAAGCGCCAAAAAGCACGAACAGGCCGGGAACCAGAATCATCGCCCAGATGATCTTGTCCAGGTTCGCCTTGACGAACGGCACGTTGCCAAACACATAGCCGATGGTGACGATGCCGCCCACCCACAGCGCTGCACCCACCAAATTGAAAACCAAAAACTTGCCGCGCGACATGTGTGAAATACCGGCGACAAACGGCGCAAAAGTCCGCAAGAAAGGCATGAAGCGCGCCGCAATGATGGTGACGCCGCCGTAACGCTCGTAAAACCCGTGCGCCTGGTTGAAGGCCTTTTTATTGAAGAAGCGCGAGTCTTCCCACTGAAACACCTTCGGCCCCAGATAACGGCCAATCGAATAATTGCACTGGTCGCCCAGCACCGCCGCCACAAACAACAAGCCCACGGCCAGCGGATAACTCATCAGCCCCACGCCGCACATGGCCCCCACCACGAACAAAAGGGAATCGCCGGGCAAAAACGGCATGACGACGACGCCGGTCTCGACAAAAATAATCACGAAAAGCAATGCATAAACCCACAGGCCATAACTGGTCACAAAGGTTTCCAGGTGCTTGTCAACGTGAAGGATGAAATCGATCAAAAAGGTAGCTAGTTCCATGCACGGGATTTTGACAGGTCTTAAATCGCCTTCCAGCAGGTGGCTAACCCGCATGGATATTCAGTTATTTATCTGGACTGTTTCTGGGCTCAAGGCGCTTTCTGGCCCGCTTGCCGTGTCTTGCACCACAAGAGCAGGCACAGGGCCGTGCATCAACGCTGCGCCTAAAATTGGCCGCCTCATGACACCTCAGACCCAGGCCGCGCGCCACCCCATCCGCGATCTTCCCGACGAACTCATCAGCCAGATTGCTGCCGGCGAAGTGGTCGAGCGGCCAGCGTCGGTGGTGCGCGAGTTGCTTGACAACGCGCTGGACGCCGGGGCGACGCAGGTCACGGTGCGCCTGTCAGCCGGCGGTGTGCGGCTGATTTTGGTGGAAGACGACGGGCTGGGCATTCCGCGCGAGGAATTGCCGGTCGCGCTGCGCCGCCATGCCACCAGCAAGATTGCCTCGCTGCAAGACCTGGAAGCCGTCGGCACCATGGGTTTTCGGGGCGAGGCGCTGGCCGCCATCAATTCGATTGCCGACATGAGCCTGCTGTCCAGAACGCAGGATACCGAGCACGCCTGGCAACTGGACGGTCGCACCGGCGAACTCAAAGCCGCCGCCCGCGCGCGCGGCACCAGCGTCGAGGTGCGCGAGCTGTTTTATGCCACCCCGGCCCGGCGTAAATTTCTGAAAACCGACGCCACTGAACTGGCGCACTGCATCGAAGCCGTGCGCCGCCATGCCTTGGTGCGGCCCGACGTGGGCTTTTCCATCTGGCACGAAGGCAAGCTGGTCGAGCAGTGGCGCGCCTGCAGCGGTGAACTGGCCCACGCGCACAGCCTGCCCCACCATGACCAGCGTCTGGCCGATGTGCTGGGCAGCGAGTTTGTCGCGCAGTCCATCGCCGTGTATTACGAAAGCAGCGCGCGCCGCGCCGACGGCCAGCCGTCGGTTCGGGTCTGGGGCCGCGCGGGTATTCCGGATGCCGCCCGTGCTAGACCAGACCAGCAGTTTGCCTATGTCAATGGCCGCTATGTGCGCGACAAGGTGCTGACGCACGCGGCACGCAGCGCCTACGAAGACGTGCTGCACGGCCACCGCCAGCCGGTGTATGCGCTGTATGTGGACATCGACCCGGCGCGGGTTGATGTGAACGTGCACCCGACCAAGATCGAAGTGCGTTTTCGCGACAGCCGCGAAGTGCATCAGGCGGTGCGCCATGCCACCGAAGACGCGCTGGCCGCGCCCCGTGCCGGCGCAGCCACGGCCACCGTTTCCGAAGATTCGACCGCGCCAGACACCGCCCCGCCGCCCGCTGGCAGCATTTTTAAGTCAAACAAGGTCTTTGCGCAACAGGGGTGGGCGCAACCAGCTATCAATTTCGGAGCAAAATCAAACCACCGCGCTTCAGACTTTGAAGCCCTATGGCCTGTGCCGGTGCCAGCAGATCGCCCCGCCGCGCCAGACACCGACCGCCTGGCGCGCGCAGCCGAAGCCATTCAAGCGCCCATCCCTGCGCAGCAAGCCGCTTCGCCGCAAACCAGCCTGCCGGGCGGCGACTGGCCGCTGGGCCGCGCCCTGGCGCAGTTGAAAGGCGTCTACATCCTGGCCGAAAACACGCAGGGCCTGGTCATCGTAGACATGCATGCCGCGCACGAACGCATCGTTTATGAACGGCTGAAAACCCAGTTTGACACCGCGCGCATTGCCAGCCAGCCGCTCTTGATTCCCGCCACCTTTGCCGCCACAGCGCAAGAAGTCGCCACAGCTGAAGACTGCGCCGACACGCTGAGCCTGCTCGGGCTGGAAATCACACCGTTTTCTCTCAAGACGCTGGCCGTGCGGGCCGTGCCCACCAGCCTGGCGGCCGGTGACGCGGTCGAGTTGGCCAGAAGCGTGCTGGCCGAATTGGCCCAGCACGACGCCAGCACCGTGATTCAGCGGGCGCAAAACGAGTTGCTGGGCACCATGGCCTGTCACGGCGCGGTGCGCGCCAACCGGCGTCTGACGGTCGATGAAATGAACGCCCTGCTGCGCCAGATGGAAGCGACCGAGCGCTCAGACCAGTGCAACCACGGCCGGCCCACCTGGCGGCAAGTCAGCCTCAAGGAACTCGACAGCCTGTTTTTGCGCGGACGCTGAGCAGCGCAGCCCGTGCAGCATTACCAGCAATGACAACAAGGCACACCCTCCGCCCACGAAGCGCAGGCTGTGAGAAGTGACGGCTTGACGGCTTACCACTGGAGCAGCGCAACGCTTGGGCATGACGCGAAACCCGAGCGTTTGAAGCACGGTCAGCCGCCCGCAGTCTGCGCACGCAAGCCCTTAATTGGTGCAAAACAATTAAAACGATGTGGACACAAGCCGAAAAAACAAACTTTTCGCGGCAAAATGCTGTTTTCGCATGAGTTTATGCACCAATTAGAGGAATTGAACGGATGAAATACAAAACCCTGGATGGCTTTTTGAGCCACGTCGCCGCCTGCAACCCAGGTCAGCCGGAATTCATTCAAGCCACGACCGAGGTCATGCAAAGCCTTTGGTCTTACATTGAGAAGCACCCTAAATACGCTGAGCACGGTCTGCTCGACCGCCTGATCGAGCCTGAGCGCACCATCATGTTCCGCGTTTCGTGGATTGATGACCGGGGCGAAGTCCGCGTGAACCGGGGCTACCGCATCCAGCACAGCTCGGCCATCGGTCCGTACAAGGGCGGCCTGCGCTTTCACCCTTCGGTGAATTTGTCGATCCTGAAGTTCCTGGCTTTTGAGCAGACCTTCAAAAACGCGCTGACCACGCTACCTATGGGCGGCGGCAAGGGCGGCTCCGACTTTGACCCGAAGGGCAAGAGCCCGCTTGAAGTCATGCGCTTTTGCCAGGCGTTTGCCAGCGAATTGTTCCGCCACATCGGCGCCAACACCGACGTGCCGGCCGGCGACATCGGCGTGGGCGGGCGCGAAGTCGGCTTTATTGCCGGCATGTACAAAAAACTCTCCAACCGTTCGGACTGCGTGTTCACCGGCAAGGGCATCTCGTTTGGCGGCTCGCTGATCCGCCCTGAAGCCACCGGCTACGGCACGGTCTATTTCGCTGAAGAAATGCTCAAGCAAAAAGGCCGCTCGATGGACGGCCTGCGCGTCAGTGTGTCGGGTTCGGGCAACGTGGCGCAGTACGCGGTGGAAAAGGCCATGGCGCTGGGTGCCAAGGTGATCACCGTGTCGGACTCCAGCGGCACCATCGTCGATGAAGACGGCTTCACCCCTGAAAAACTGGCCGAACTGATGGAAGTCAAGAACCATCTGTATGGCCGGGTCAACGACTATGCCGAGCGCACCGGCGTGGCTTTCCACCCCGGCGTTAACCCGTGGCATGTGCCGGTCGACATTGCCCTGCCCTGCGCGACGCAAAACGAGCTGGACGGCGACGACGCCAGGCTGCTGGTGAAAAACGGCGTGATCTGCGTGGCCGAAGGCGCGAACATGCCCTCGACGCTGGAAGCGGTTCATGTGTTTGAAGGCAACGGCGTGCTGTACGCACCGGGCAAGGCCAGCAACGCCGGAGGCGTGGCCACGTCGGGTCTGGAAATGAGCCAGAACGCGATGCGCCTGTCGTGGTCGCGGGACGAAGTCGATGCGCGTTTGCTGCAGATCATGCAAGACATTCACAGCGCCTGTCTGCAATATGGCCGCCGCGAAGACGGCACGATCAGCTATGTCGATGGCGCCAACGTGGCCGGATTCGTCAAGGTGGCTGACGCGATGCTGGCACAAGGCGTGGTGTAAAACGCCGCCCCTGCGGCACGCAAACCCAAAGGGGCTTCACAGCCCCTTTTTTTATGCCGGGATGAAAAGCGCATACTCCACGCCCTTTTGCCAACCGACATTCTTTTTTCAGAAAAATCCATGAAGCAACTCTTTATTGCCAGCCTGCTGGCGCTTGCCGCAACCCCTTTGCTGGCCGCCGAACCTTCTGCGGCCTGCGCCGCCAAGATCACACGCATCGAATTTGAGGTCGGCCAGGCCCAGGCGCAGGGCCGGCAGCATCAGATTGCCGGCTTGCAAAAGGCCTTGCGCGCCACGCAGTCGAACTGCACGGACGCCTCGCTGGCCGTAGAACGTGAAAGCGACATTCAAAAGGCGACGAAAAAAGTCGCAGAGCGAGAGCAAAAGCTGGCCAAGGCGCAGGCCAAAGGCGATGCCCAGAAAATCGCCCGCCAGCAGGCCGATCTGGATGAGGCGCGCAGCGAGCTGGTCAACGCGCAAAAACCGCTCTTGCCCTGATCGCCGCAGCCAGTCGGCGACTCCAGGCTTGGCCACAACGAACTTTTAGGGCCAAGCTCGCTCTATGAAGTGATGAAACGCTGGCCCTATCTCTTTTTTCTGCTCTTTGCCTTGGCCCTGCTGCTGGTGGGCGGCACGGCGCTTGACCAAAAGCAACGCGGCTGGATCTTCCAGCCCAGTGACCGCAGTTGGGGCAGCAGCGCCGAGCTGGCGCGGGACATGCAAAATGTCTGGATCAATTTTGACTCGAAGGCCACCGGCAACCCGGTCAAGCTGCACGGCCTGTGGCTGCCCGCCGACCCCGCGAATGCGGCGTGGAAAGGCGCCAAAGCGCCGGTGCTGCTGTTGCTGCACGGCGCGCGCTGGAACGTCGAAGGCTCCGCGCCGCGCATTCGCCACATGCAGCAACTGGGGTTTTCGGTGCTGGCGATTGACTACCGGGGCTTTGGCAAAAGCTCGTCTGACCTGCCTTCAGAAAACACGGCCTACGAGGACGCACGCGCCGCCTGGGACTGGCTGGGCGCGCGGCATCCGCAGCAGCCGCGCTATATCTTCGGCCATTCGCTGGGCGGCGCAGTCGCCATTGAACTGGCAGCCAAGGTCAATGACGAAGCGGGCACGATTGTGGAAAACACCTTCAGCTCGATTGCCGATGTGGTCAGCACCATGAAATGGGGCTGGTTGCCGCTGCGCGCGCTGATCACCCAGCCTTTCGAGTCAGTGGCCAAAGTCGCCCATCTGGGCGCGCCGCTGCTGGTGGTGCATGGCTCAAACGACACGCAGATTTTGCCGTCGCTGGGGCGCAAGCTCTATGACGCGGCACCCGAGCCCAAGGCTTTTGTGCTGGTGGAAGGCGGCTCGCATCACAGCACCAACACGCTGGGGCAGGCGCAGTACCGCGTGGCGCTGGCCGAATTGTTTGGCGCCAGCCGCACCGGCGCGCGTTTGTCGCCGCTGTCGCCGCAGTAAGCGCCGGGGCGCCAGCGCTGGCAGGGCTTTCTGGTAGCCTCACGCGCATGTCTGTTTCTTTTCCCCCGGCGCGCAGCGCGCGCCCCCCGAACACCGCTTACATCGCCCTGGCCGGCCCCACGGCGTCGGGCAAAACCGCCGCCGCGCTGGCCATCGCCGAGCGCTATCCGGTCGAGATCATCAGTGTTGATTCAGCCCTGGTTTACCGGGGCATGGACATCGGCACCGCCAAGCCCAGCCCCAACGAACTGGCCGCCGTGCCGCATCACCTGATCAATATTCGCGACCCGCTGCACGCTTACAGCGCCGCCGAATTCGTGCAGGATGCGCAGCAGCTGATCGAAGACATCAGCGCGCGCGGCAAGCTGCCGCTGCTGGTGGGCGGCACCATGCTGTATTTCAAGGCGCTGTTTGACGGGCTTGACGACATGCCCAAGGCCGACCCGGCGGTGCGCGCGGCCCTGGCGCTTGAGGCCGCCGCCCAAGGCTGGCCCTCGCTGCATCAGGAACTGGCGCGGGTCGACCCGGTGACGGCTGCGCGCCTGGCACCGCTTGATTCGCAGCGCATTTCGCGGGCGCTGGAAGTGTTCCGGCTGACCGGCCAGCCGTTGTCATTTTTTCACCAGCGAAGCGCTACTAAAAAAATAGCTGACAGCGCCCGTCCCGCCTGCGCCAATGCCCTTATTTCCCTGGAACCCCAAGATCGCGCCTGGCTGCACGCGCGCATTGCTCAGCGCTTTGACGCGATGCTGGTCGCCGGCTTTATCGATGAAGTCAAGGCCTTGCGCACCCGGGGAGACTTGACGCTTGACTTGCCGTCGATGCGCTGCGTCGGCTACCGGCAGGCGTGGGAAGCGCTGGATGCGCTGGAAGCTGACGGGCCGGGCGGCAATTTTTCAGAAAAAGACTTCAATACCTTGCGCGACAAGGGCATTTTTGCCACGCGCCAGCTGGCCAAGCGCCAGATCACCTGGCTGCGCTCCATGCCGCAGCGGCGCGTCGTCGCCTGTGACGCGCCCGATGCGCTGGCGCAGGTGCTGGCGCAGGTGCAACCCTTGTTTCTAGCGCCATAAAACTTGCGCTACCATGCCTCATCAACCCTGGCTGGTGCAGTTCAGGGCTTTCAAAAGCCGGCCTGCAGACTTTTTCCCAGTTGCATTCATGCGGTTGAACACCCCATTTAAAAAATGAAATTTACTTTAATCCTGACCGGTCTGTGTCTTGCCTTGGGCCTCAGTGCCTGCAAAAAAACCCCGGAGACCTCCGCCGCTTCTGTGCCAAGCCATACAGCCGCCGCACCGGCCGCTGCAGCCGTTGCGACCCCTTCCGCGACGGCTGCAGAACCTGCGTTCGATCCCGGTTCCCTGCCGACTGCCAAAGTGCAGCTCGGTGCATTTCCTTATATTGCGTTGCCTGACGGCTATTCGTACAACGGCACCAAAACCCTTGACTACGACCGTTTCATGTTCGCCATCAACGGAAGAGTCGTGCCTCTTGAAGGGCGGCTTTTCAAGGCCCCCCTTCAAAGGATCGACAACGCAGCGATGTCCACGGTCTTCGTTGAAAAAAGCTTTGTCAATTTCATGGAATCCCTGGGTGCCCAAAAGCTCAATGATTCCGAGATTGACTACAAGGTCTACGAGCTGGCCCACTACGACAGCGAAAAATCAGATGTCAACATTGGGCAAATCACCCACACCTACGGACTCAAAACCCAAGAGGGCCAGCCCATCATCTTTCAACTCGGCCTGAACAGTCCAAGATACAACATCATGCAGTTGAAGGACTTCAAGCAAACCATGTCGCTTTTGCCCCCTGAAGCCGAGGCGGACAACCTGCAAAAAACCATTGCAGCCGATGGCAAAGCCGTTTTGCACATCAACTTTGACACCGACAAAGCCACCCTTCAAGCCGACGGCAGCCTGATCGTCGACGAGATCGCCAAACTCCTCAAAACCAATGCCTCGCTCAAGCTGTCCATCGAAGGCCACACCGACAACACCGGCAGCACCGAGCGCAACCTGGCGCTGTCCAAAGACCGCGCCGTCGCCGTGCGCGACAAACTGGTCGCGCTGGGCATCAATCCGGCCCGGCTGAAAACCGCAGGCTTTGGCAGCGACAAAGCTGTGGCGGCCAACGACAACGAAGCCAACAAGGCGCGCAACCGCCGGGTCGAACTGGTGAAGTTTTAAGGCCAAACTCACCAGGCCAATGCGCTTGCCATGCGCTGCATGTGCAAGCCTCTTTCCTCCTTACCATTTTTCCTTTTTATGCGTCTGCAAATTCGCCAGTTGGGCAAGCGTTATGGCGAAGCCGCCGTTTTCAGCAACGTCTCGCTCGACGTGGCGCCGGGTGAATTCGTGGCCATCATTGGCGAGTCGGGCGTGGGCAAATCGACGCTGCTCAACTGCATGGCCGGGCTGGACAGCTGGGACGAAGGCACAGTCCAGCTGAACGGCGCTGATCTGCGCGCGATGAACGATGACCAGCGCGCCCTGCTGCGCCGCCGCCATGTCGGCTTTGTGTTCCAGGCCTTTCATGTGTTGCCGCATCTGGACGTGGCGCAAAACGTCGCTCTGCCGCTGCTGCTGCTGGGCGAGCCCGACGACGCGCGCGTCGAGGCGCTGCTTGAAGCCGTCGGCCTGGGCGGCTTGGGTAAGCGCCTGCCGCAGCAATTGAGCGGCGGGCAGTTGCAGCGGGTGGCAATTGCGCGGGCGCTGATCCATCGCCCCGGCCTGCTGCTGGCCGACGAGCCCACCGGCAACCTTGACCCGACCACCGCCGCCAAAGTCATGGATGCACTGGTGGCGCAAACCCGTGAACATGGCGCGTCGATGGTGCTGGTGACGCATTCCCAAGCCGCCGCTGCGCGCGCCGACCGGGTGCTGCACCTGAGCGCTGACGGCATCCGGGCCTGAGACACGGCAAAAAATTCAGCCTATGCGCGCCCTGCTCCGTACTTTTTCCTGGCAAGAACTCCGCCACCACCCGTGGCGCAATGCCGCTGCTGTCCTGGCCGTGATGCTGGGCGTGGCGCTGGCGTTTTCGGTGCACCTCATCAACAACTCGGCGCTCAGCGAGTTCTCGCAGGCGGTGCGCGCCGTCAATGGCCAGCCCGATCTGGAATTGCGGGCGGTGCAAGGCAGCTTTGACGAAAGCCTGTACGCGCGCGTTGCCAACCATCCGCAAGTGGCGATGGCCAGTCCGGTGCTGGAAATCACCAGCTACGGACTGGACGATAAAAGCGACACCACCCGGCGGCAAGCACTGCGCATCATCGGCGTCGATGCGCTGGCCGTGGCGTCCGTCGCGCCGGCGCTGATGCCGGTGCCGTTCAAAGGCGCAGAGCGGCTGGCGCTGTTTTTGCCGGGTACGGTGTTTCTCAATCCGGCGGCGCGCCAGGTTTTTGCCAGCAACCAGCTGCAACTGCAAGACGGCCTGCAGCTGCGCCGCGTGAACGTGGCGGGCAGCGTGAACGCCGGCGGCGGGCCGCTGGCGGTGATGGACATTGGCGCGGCGCAAGACCTGTTTGGCCGGGCGGGTCAGTTGTCGCGCATTGATGTACGGCTCAAAGCCGGCACTGACCTGCGCAGCTTTGAAGCATCGCTGCAGCTGCCGCCCGGCATCACGGCCAGCGCGCCGGGCGATGACGCCGAGCGGGTCAGCAACTTGTCGCGCGCCTACCGCGTCAACCTCACGGTGCTGGCGCTGGTGGCGCTGTTTACCGGCGCATTTTTGGTGTTTTCAGTGCTGTCGCTCAGCGTGGCCAAGCGGGCGCAGCAGTTTGCGCTGCTCGGCGTGCTGGGATTGACCGGGCGCGAGCGCCTGCAAATTGTGCTGATTGAATCGCTGGCGCTGGGCTTGGTGGGCAGTGTGGCCGGCATTGCGCTGGGCACCGGGCTGGCGGCGTTGGCGCTGCGGCTGCTGGGCGGCGACCTGGGCGGCGGCTATTTTTCTGGCGTTGCGCCGGCGTTGCAGTGGAGCAGCGGCGCGGCGCTGACGTATGGCGCGCTCGGTGTGGCGGCGGCGGGCGTGGGCGGCTGGTGGCCGGCACGGGCGGCACAAAAGCTGCCGCCGGCGCAAACCCTGAAAGGACTGGGATTGGTGCCCGGTGGCGGCTCCGGCCACTGGCTGAGCCTTTTGCTGCTGGCGGCGGGCGGCGTGCTGGCGCTGCTGCCGCCGGTCTTTGGCATTCCGCTGGCGGCTTATTTTTCAGTCGGGTTGCTGCTGGTCGGCGGCATCACCGCGCTGCCCTGGCTGATCACGCTGCTGTACGACCGGCTCAGCCCGTGGGTCGCGCACCGCTTGCTGCCGCTGCTGGCGGTGGAGCGCGCGCGCCGGGTGCGTGAAAGCGCGGCGGTCGCCGTCAGCGGCGTGGTGGCGTCGCTCAGTCTGGCGGTGGCGCTGACGGTGATGGTGGCGAGTTTTCGCGACTCAGTCACGCACTGGCTCGACGTGGTGCTGCCGGCCGATTTGTACGTGCGAACCACGTTGAGCACGTCGGCCAGCGACGCGGCTTATTTTTCACCCGGCTTTGTGGCGTCGCTGGGCGGCCTGCCGGGCGTGGCGCGCGTCAGCACGCTGCGCTCGACGCCTTTGCTGCTGGACGCCGGCAAACCCGCCGTCACGCTGATTTCCCGGCCCATCGACGACCCGGCCACGGCGCTGCCGCTGGTCGGCGCGGCGCTGCCGGTGCCCGCCGGTCAAATCGGCATTTATGTCAGCGAGGCGATGGTGGACTTGTACGGCGCGCGGCCAGGCACTGTGTTTTTGCCCCTTTCACAGTCTTTTAGTGCGCTGGCGCAATCAGGACGTGTGCAAGCAGCTACTGATTCAATAGCAAATCAAAAATTCTACGTGGCCGGCGTGTGGCGCGACTATGCCCGCCAGTTTGGCGCGATTGCCATGCCGCAGCGCGACTTTGAGCGCCTGAGCGGCGACCGGCGCGTCAACGACGTGGCGCTGTGGCTGAATGGCAAGGTGCCGGACGCCGACGTGCAGCAAGCCCTGCGCCGGCTGGCCGATGCGCAGTCGCCCGGCGGCGGCGCGTTGCTGGAAATGGCATCGGTCAGCCAGATCCGCACCACATCCTTGAAGATTTTTGACCGCAGTTTTGCCGTCACTTACTGGCTGCAGGGCGTGGCGATTGCGATTGGCCTGTTTGGCGTGGCGGCCAGCTTCAGCGCGCAGGTGCTGGCGCGGCGCAAGGAGTTTGGCCTGCTGGCGCACCTGGGCCTGACGCGCCGGCAAATCCTGACCGTGGTGGCCGGCGAAGGCGCGGCCTGGACGGTGATTGGCGCATTTGCGGGCCTGGCGCTGGGTCTGGCGGTGTCTACCGTGCTGGTGTTTGTGGTCAATCCGCAAAGCTTTCACTGGACGATGGATTTGCAGGTGCCGTGGGCGCGCTTGCTGCTGCTGTGCGCCGCCGTGGTGCTGGCCGGCACGCTGACCGCCTGGCTGGCCGGACGCGCGGCGGCGGGCCGGGACGCGGTGCTGGCGGTGAAGGAAGACTGGTAAAGCAGGGCATCCCTCCGCCAATTTGTGAAAGACCCGGGTTGCGAAAGCCGCTCAAGCCGCCGTTGGCACATCCGTCCGAACCAACATCGGCTGAAACACCGCGTCATCGTAGGCACAAAAAGTGTCGATTTTCGCATGCGCCTGCCGAGCGCGTATCAAGGCCCGCACGCCTGCCCGGCTGGCCGCCGCCGCATCGCGGTCAAAGCGGTCGCCAATCATCAGCGCACGCGTGGCCGGCACGCCGGTCTGGCGCAGGATCGCCAACAATCCGCACGGGTCGGGCTTGAGCCGGGCAATGCCGGCGTCGGTGGCGCAGACGATGGGCTGTGCCTGCAGCCCCAAAGCTGCCAGCTTGTCGCGGGCCGGATAGTCGGAAAACACCGCAATCTGTTTGCCGGCGGTCCGCAAGCCGGCAAACAACGCCTGCACATGCGGATAGCGGCAGCCGGCCAGTAAATCCAGCGGCTTTTGTTCCATCCATTGGGCCACCAGTGCGCGCACTTCGTCTTCGGTCTTGTGGCGCTGGCGGGCGGTGCGGGCATATTGCAGCGCCATGAAGTCGGCGCCAGGCTGCTCGCCGAGTGCTTCCCGCACCTGGCGAAATGTGCGCAGCGTCAGCAGCGTGTCCAGGCTGCGCGTTTGCCATGTCGCCACCAGCAGGCGGCGCAGCATGGCCAGCTGCAGACGCCGCTGGTCGTAGAGCGTTCCGTCCACATCAAAAACCACCAGGTCAATGTCTTTCCAGTCCAGCAAGGGCATCAATCTCTATTCTCCAGCGGCAAGCCCAGCGGCGTTCAGAACGCCCAAACGCAGTGGCATGGCGTTAAAAATGCCTGCGCTGCAGCGGATTTTCTCATTCCCCTGACGCGGGACGATTATCGTCAGCCAGCGTGCGCGCGCCGGGCGGACTGACGACAATCACCGCTCCCTCATTCCACCCGAGAAACTTCACGATGCGATTTCTTCACACCATGCTGCGCGTTGGCGACCTCCAGCGCTCGATTGACTTTTACACCCAGGTGCTGGGCATGCAGCTGCTGCGCCGGTCTGAAAATCCGGACTATCAATACAGCTTGGCTTTTCTCGGTTACGAAGGCAATCCGGCCCAGGCCGAGCTTGAGCTGACCTACAACTGGGGCACCGAAAGCTACGAAATCGGCACGGCTTACGGCCATATCGCACTCGGCATGCCGGACGTTTACGCCGCCTGCGAAAAAATCAAGGCCGCCGGCGGCAACGTGACGCGTGAAGCCGGCCCGGTCAAGGGCGGCACGTCGGTAATTGCCTTTGTGACCGACCCGGACGGCTACAAGATCGAGCTGATCCAGCGGGCTGAAGCCGCCGGTGGCGCGGGTCTGCGCTGATCGGGCTTGCGCCAGGGCGCATTATTGCTATGTTTTAAATAGCTGCTTGCGCCCGCCCAGTATGCGCAAGCGGCTGTTTTTATTGAAATTACGGGCTTTCTCAATCAATTGAGACGCCCGCCCGCCCCGCGTCAGTCCTTGACGCGCGCGGCAAAGGTTTTTCGGAACTTGTCGACCTTCGGCCCGACCACAAAGGCGCAATAGCCCTGGTTCGGGTTGTTCTCGAAATAATCCTGGTGGTAGCTTTCTGCCGGCCAGTAATTCGCCAGCGGCAGCACTTCGGTGACGATGGGTTTGCCAAAGGTCTTGTCCTGGCTGGCTTCGCGGATGAAGTCATCCGCCACCTGTTTTTGCTCAGGCGTTTCGTAGTAAATGCCGCTGCGGTATTGCGTGCCGGCGTCGTTGCCCTGGCGGTTCAGGCTGGTCGGGTCGTGGATGACAAAGAAGATTTCCAGAATTTCGCGCAGCGTGATGTCTGCCGGGTCGTAACTCAGTTTCACGACTTCGTTGCAGCCGGTGCGGCCAGTACACACTTCTTCGTAGCTGGGCCGGGTTGTCTGGCCGTTGCTGTAGCCGGATTCCACATCCGCCACGCCGCGCACCTTGACGTACACGGCTTCCGTACACCAGAAGCAGCCGCCGCCCAGGGTGATGGTTTGCAATTCGCTCATGAGATGGATTCCTTTGTGCTGATAGTCGTGATGAAAGGGATAGACCCGCTGGCACCTTGCCGGTTCCGGGCGCAGTCGTTTTCGGTCACTTTAGCTGCATCACGCGATGGGCAGTCGGTCAGTGCGCAATTGCCCGTTCACGCTTCATGGGCGGCGCGCACGGCTGGCGGCCTAGTCCAGCAACGTCCGCGCGGCCAGAACAAATACCCCCGCCAGCAGCCGATAGCTCCAAGCCATCGTGGCATGAAAGGCACCAAGTCGGCTAGCCGCTCGTCACGCCAGCCTATTCCCGAATTATTGGCATCTGTGAACCGCGCGCTGCGTTGGCCACGGATCTGAGCAAATTGTCGGTGCCTGACTCCACCAACGCAAAGGCGGTCAGCTTTTTGGTCTGTTCGATGGCTTCCCTAAACAAACACACACAACTGTGCTGTGGATGCTGAGCCGATGCATACAGAATGCCGTGCAAACCTTGTTGCCGGCAGTCTTGCGCAAACTTCTGACTGGTTTCATAACGCATGGATTGCAGTACGGGGTAGCGTTCTTCCAAACCACGCAAATCCGCCAGACGCAATCTGGCGCATGTCTCGAAAGCCACCATCGTGCGCTCCAGCAAGCGATCCCAATGACAACTGCGCACCTCGCGGCGAAACATGGATTCATACAGCGCCGTTTCCGGCGAATCTGCCAAGTAAGCAGTTGGCTCGTCGGCCAAGTCGAATCGGCCGGTTAAGCCGCCAGTAGGTGCCAACACATATCCATTGAGGCGGACGCTACCGCGCCTGACGCTTTTGCGCTGCACGCGGTGCCAAGTTTGGTGGGCGGAAATTTCAAGAATCGGAGGATTGAGGTCTTTGAAGTTCATGGACGAGGTCAGTAAGCCTCAGCCGTTGCCAATGCCAATATGCGCTCGGGCGTGGTGCCCTGCTCCAGTGCTGCGCGGGGAGTCTGGCCGTCCAACGCGTTGGCGGGAGACTCCAGAAACGACAGCAACTGCCAGCCATCGCTGGTGCCCAAAGCTTTGGCTAGAGGCTGCAGCACAGGCCAGATGACAGGCTCAAACTGCCAGCACGGCAACTTGAATCCACGGCGCAAATACACCACTCCAATGCAGCGTCCCGCCTTGATCCAAGCGTTAATCGTTACACGGGTGGAACCCGCCAGTGCAGCGGCTTCGTCGGTGGAGATCATGTCGGCAGCGTCCATGCGCTCGCGACGGTATTGCGCGCCGGAGCGCAGCAATGCTTGCGTTTGTGTGGCTGTGGCGTAGAGGCTGTCAGTGGAGGAACCATGGCGCAGTAAGGCGGTTTCTGTGGCAGACGGTGAGTGATTGGTTGGGGTGTTCATGCGTATATTTCTAAAAATGGCGCGCCTTACGGCGCGTTACGCAAGTTGGCTTTGCTAGATGAGAAAAAGCCAACACAACCAAGTCCAGCTGTCATGGCTCCGCTGCGGGCTAACTTCAACCCAGCAGATAAATGCGAGTTATTGCGTGCTTGCATACGTGAGGGCGAGGGTCGAAAAAGCTGGACTGCGGCCCTAGCGGTCTTGTTTGGCTCGTACGCCCCGACCAACTCGGAAGAATTGGCACCGGTACATTGCACAATTACGTTTGCCAGAATGGGCAGCTTGTGCCGCCGCTCAACAATCCCTGCAATAGATTGCAAGACGCTGAGAAATTTGTCTTGCGTGGCTTTAAGTACGATCATTTGAACCTTTCACTGTCCTCGTCCGTGCTGTTTGGCTCCTTGATAGTTGGGAACCGGTTTGACGTGGACTAGGCAAATTTTAGTTCATTTCGTAAGTTTCGGAAATCTCGTTAAGTTGGTTTAAATTAACACTAAGATTCAAGCCAACAGTCGTTGGTTATTACTTTTTGAAAATGCCTTTAGCCCATGTAGAACGGTCGCTTTCAGCTATTATTTTTGTAGCAAATTTCATCAGTGCGCAGTCGTTTTCGGTCACTTTAGCTGCATCACGCGATGGGCAGTCGGTCAGTGCGCAATTGCCCGTTCACGCTTCATGGGCGGCGCGCACGGCTTCTACAAAAGCTGTCAGCGCCGGGTTGTCGCGCGAGGTTTTCCACAAACAATGCGTGTCGTACGGCGTGGTGGGCGTGTCCAGCGGCACAAACGCCGTGCCGGCCATCGCCGACTTGCCCAGCGCCGCCGGCACCAGCGCCACGCCCATGCCCTGCGACACCAGCGACACGACGCTCAGCCAGTGGCGCAATTCATACCGAATCTCGGGGTAAAAGCCGGCCTCCAGGCAAATGGCGATGATGCGGTCGTGGTAGTCGGGCGACACCGTGCGCGACACCACGGCAAACGGCTCGCCCTGCAAGGCCTGCAGCGACAGCGATTTTTGCTGCGCCAACGCATGGCCCGCCGGCAGGCACGCCACAAATGCCTGGCTCGACACCCGTATCTGCGACAGCTCGGCCGGCACGCGCGTGGTGTGAACAAATCCGATGTCGAGCCGGTCTAGCGCCAACTCCATCAATTGTTCGCTGGAGCTGAGTTCTTTCAGCATCAAGCGCAGCAACGGATGCCGGGTCTGAAAATTTTCCAGAATATCGGGTAGCCCGCTGTAGAGCATGGTGCCGGAAAAGCCGATAGCCAGGCTACCCGCCATGCCCTGCCCCACATCGCGTGCATGGCTGGCGGCCTGCGCCGCCTGGTCAATCAGCGCGCGGGCGTCGGGCACAAACGCCAGCCCGGCGGCGGTCAGGGCGACTTGTTTGCTGTTGCGCGTGAACAGCTTGGCGCCAATCGACGCTTCGAGTTGCTGGATGTTGAGCGACAGCGGCGGCTGCGAAATCGACAACCGGCGCGCGGCCCGGCCAAAGTGCAGCTCTTCAGCCAGAACCAGAAAGTAGCGCAGGTGTCGAAATTCCATAGATATAAATAATATATCGTTGGATCATTAATTGCTATTGGACAAGTATCCATGCCGGCTCAACAATACAGGCGCAAAACAAGCCCCTCCGAAGCGCACCCCGCGCTGCGCACTACACTTTGCCCACCACTTCAAGGACACGCACCATGAAAACCAAATTCAACTGGGAAGACCCGCTTTTTCTGAACGATCAACTGACCGAGGACGAGCGCGCGGTGCAGGAGGCGGCCCACACGTTCTGCCAGGAAAGACTGCAGACCCGCGTGCTGATGGCCGCGCGCCATGAAAAGTTTGACCGCGAAATCATGACGGAAGCCGGCGCGATGGGCTTTCTGGGCTCGACGATTGAAGGCTACGGCTGCGCCGGCCTGAACTACGTCAGCTACGGCCTGGTGGCGCGCGAGGTCGAGCGCGTCGACAGTGGCTACCGCAGCGCCATCAGCGTGCAGTCCTCACTGGTCATGCATCCGATCAACGCCTACGGCAGCGAAGCGCAAAAACAAAAATACCTGCCCAAGCTGGCCACCGGCGAATGGGTCGGCTGCTTCGGCCTGACCGAGCCGAACCACGGCTCGGACCCGGCCAGCATGCTGTCGCGTGCCAAGCCGGTCGATGGCGGGTTCATCATGAACGGCGCCAAGATGTGGATTACCAACAGCCCGATTGCCGACGTGTTCGTGGTCTGGGCCAAGCTGGAAGACCCCGATGGCAAGGTCGGCGGCCAGGAAAGCATTCGCGGCTTTGTGCTTGAAAAAGGCATGAAGGGCCTGAGCGCCCCCAAGATCGAAGGCAAGATGAGCCTGCGCGCCAGCATCACCGGCGAAATCGTCATGGACGGCGTGTTTGTTCCGGAAGAAAACCTGCTGCCCAACGTCAGCGGCCTGAAGGGCCCATTCGGCTGCCTGAACAAGGCGCGCTACGGCATTGCCTGGGGCGCACTGGGCGCGGCAGAAGACTGCTGGCACCGTGCCCGCCAGTACACGCTGGACCGCGTGCAGTTTGGCCGCCCGCTGGCGCAAACCCAGCTGATCCAGAAAAAACTCGCCGACATGCAAACTGAAATTGCGCTCGGCCTGCAAGCCTGTTTGCGCGTGGGCCGGCTGATGGACGAAGACCGGGCCGTGCCCGAAATGATCTCGCTGATCAAGCGCAATTCGTGCGGCAAGTCGCTGGACATTGCCCGCATGGCGCGCGACATGCACGGCGGCAACGGCATCCATGACGAATACCACGTCATTCGCCACATGATCAATCTGGAAACCGTCAACACCTACGAAGGCACGCATGACGTGCATGCCTTGATTCTGGGCCGCGCGCAGACCGGGTTGCAGGCTTTTTATTGATCATTTAGCCCGCTGGCGCATGCCCTGCGTGCGCTGGCAGCTATTTTTTTTATAGCAAATTGAAAGCTGGATGGAACTGAGTCTTCTGAAACCGCTGCTGACCAGCGTAGCGATGCCGCCGCTGGCGTTGCTGCTGCTGGCGCTGCTGGGGTTGCTGCGGGCCGCGCGAAAAAAACGCGGCGGTCTGGCGCTGGCTACTCTGGCGGTGCTGACGCTGTGGCTGCTCAGTTGCCACGGCACGGCGGTCTGGCTGGGTCGCCATGCGTTGCCGCAGTTTGCGGCAGCGTCGGCGGTGCAGCTGCAGTCAGGCAAGGTGCAGGCCATCGTCGTGCTGGGCGGCGGCTTGCTGCCTGCAGCGCCTGAATACGGCGGCCTGCCCCAGCCGTCTCCGTCTACTGCCGCCCGGCTGCGCTATGGCGTGTGGCTGGCGCGCCAATCGAGCCTGCCGGTGGCTTTTACCGGCGGCACCGGCTGGGCGGCTGACGGCATGCAACCCGCGTCAGAAGCCGAAGTCGCCGGACAGGTGGCGCTGCAAGACTACGGCGTCACACTGCGCTGGCAAGAAAGCGCCTCGCGCGACACCGCAGGCAACGCCCGCCTGCTGGCACCGCTGCTGCTGCAAGACGGCGTGCAGCGCATTGCCCTGGTCACCGACGCCTGGCACATGGCGCGTTCGGTGAATGCCTTCGAGCGCGCAGGTTTGGTCGTCACGCCGGCGCCGACAGGTTTTGTCCTTCCGGTCGAGAGCGGATTTTTGCAATGGCTGCCGTCGCCACGCGGGCTGCTGGCGTCGCAGCAAATCCTGCGCGAATGCCTGGGGCTGGCCGTCAGCCGATTCATGCCCGTTTGATAGACTGACGCGCCCCGTCAGTTGACGCCGCCAAGGCGAGACGCTACATTACTAACCAGCGAGTCAGTAACTATGCAAAAACCCCTTCCCAGCGATTCTTTAACCGCCCCATCCGTCGCCCCCACCAAGCGAGAGCGGCGCAAGGAATCGCGTCCGGGTGAACTGCTGGCTGCAGCGCTGGATCTTTTTGTTGAAAAAGGCTTTGCCGCCACCCGCGTGGAAGAAGTTGCAGCGCGTGCCGGCGTCTCTAAAGGCACGCTGTTTCTGTATTTCCCGAGCAAGGACGAATTGTTCAAGGCCGTCGTGCGCGAAAACATCTCGGGCCGGTTTGCCGAATGGAACAGCGACTTTGAAGCCTTTCAGGGCAGCACCTTCGACATGCTGGCCTACTGCATGAACTCTTGGTGGGAGCGTATGGGCGCGACCAAAGCGGCGGGCATTACCAAGCTGGTGCTGAGCGAAGCCGGCAATTTCCCGACCATCGCCGCTTTTTACCAGCAAGAGGTCATTGAGCCCGGCCACACGCTGATCCGGCGGATTTTGCAGCGCGGCATGGATCGCGCTGAATTTCGGCAACTTGATCTGGACTATGCGGTTTTCAGCGTGCTGGCGCCGATGATTTTCATGACGCTGACCCGGCACTCCCAGGGCGTCTGCCTGCCCGACCAGATGGTGCTGGAGCCAAAAAGATACATCGCCTCGCAACTCGACATCATTCTCTACGGCCTGGGCCCCAAGCCGATGGATCCGGCGGGCCCGTTCAGCCCACCTGACGCGGCATGAAACGCCCGACCCGCCCGGCGGTGATTGGCAGCGTCAGGAGGACGCATGTACGCTGTCTAAAATCAGCGCCTGCGCGCTATGCCCGCCTCCTCTTCTTTTACATCGCCCAACAACAGGTCCGCCATGAACTACGAACAAGCCCGATTCAACATGATTGAGCAGCAAATCCGCCCCTGGGAAGTGCTGGACGCCCAGATCCTGGCGCTGCTCGCCGTGGTGCGGCGCGAGGATTTTGTGCCGCTGGCCTGCAAAGCGCTGGCCTTTGTCGACATGCAAATCCCGCTGCCACCCGCGCACAACCCCAGCCAGTGCATGCTGGAGCCGAAAGTGGAAGCCCGCATCCTGCAAGACCTGGCCGTGCAAAAGCATGAAAAAGTGCTGGAAATCGGCACCGGCTCCGGCTACATGACAGCCCTGCTGGCGCACCGCGCGCAGCAAGTCATCTCGCTCGAAATCGAGCCCGCACTGGTCGAAACCGCGCGCCGCAACCTGCAAAAAGCCGGCATCTACAACGCCGAAGTCCGCTTGGCCGATGGCGCTGCCAACCTGGCTGAAGCCGTGTCCGACAACGGCCCGCTGCGCGGCCCTTTCGACGTGATTGTGCTGAGCGGCTCGGTCGCCGACGTGCCCGCGTCGCTGCTTGACTTGCTCAAGATGGGTGGCCGGCTGAGCGCCATCGTCGGGTTCGAGCCGATGATGCGCGCCACGCTGATCACCCGCGTCAGCAAGGAAGCCTTTCGCACCACCCAGGCCTGGGACACCGTCGCACCCCGGCTGCTCAATTTCCCTGAGCCGTCTAAATTCGTTTTCTGAAACCCTGACGCAAGCACAAGGCCCGCCCGATGATTTCTCAATTGAACCCTTCCGATTTCGCCGTCTGGCGTCAGCGCGCCACGGCAGACGCGGCACCGGAGCGCCTGCCGATCGTGCTCGATGTGCGCGAGCCTTGGGAAGTGCAGACAGCGTGCGTCAAGGAAGATGGCTTTCGTTTGCTGGCGCTTCCGATGCGTGAAATACCTGCCCGACTCGAAGAGCTGCGGGAAACACTCGGCGATGACCACCCGATTGCCTGCCTTTGCCACCACGGCATGCGCAGCCTGCAAGTGGCCAATTACCTGGCGCAAAGCGGCTTTGGCGAAGTCGTCAACCTGCAAGGCGGCATTGACGCCTGGTCGCAGCAGATTGACCCGACCGTCGCACGTTATTGACGTGTTTTGCAGGGCGGGCGTCGGAGCCGCCGGCCAGGCAACCCCCTGCAGATTCGCTGAGCGTTTCTTTTTTGATTCATCCCACTTTGCAAGACTCCTATGAAACTGCCTTCCCGCTTGTCGGCGTCCTGCCGGTCGATGCTGCCTTTGTCGATTGCCATCGCGCTGGCAGCGCTTGCCCCGGTGGCGCAGGCGCAGAGTCTGGTGGAGCTGTATGAATCGGCGCGTGCGTTTGACGCCAACTTCCAGTCGGCCAAGCTGCAATACGACGCCAACCTGGCCCGTGCCGAGCAAGCCAAGGCAGGCATCTTGCCGATTGCCGGTCTGTCTGCAGGCGCATCGCGCATCGGCGTTGACAACACCACGCCTTCAATCAACACCAGCTTCAACACGCAAAACGCCACCCTGAGCGCCATCCAGCCCCTGTACCGCCCCGCCAACTGGGCCACTTACGCGCAAGGTTTCAAGCAGGTTGACCTGGCCCGCGCCCAGCTCGAATCCGCGTCGCAAGACCTGATTGTGCGCACCAGCCAGGGCTACTTCGACGTGCTGGCCGCGCAGGACACGCTGACCTTTGTGCGGGCGCAAAAAGAAGCCGTCGCCGAGCAACTGGCATCCGCCAAGCGCAATTTTGAAGTCGGCACCTCGACTATCACCGACACGCGCGAAGCGCAGGCGCGTTACGACCTGGTGACGGCCCAGGAAATTGCCGCTGAAAACGATTTGCGCGTCAAGAAAATCGCGCTTGACCAGCTGGTCGGCGTCACTGAATCGCAGCCCAAACCCCTGGCCGCGCCGGTCAGCCTGTCCACCGTGCTGCCCGCCGAGGTCACTACCTGGGTGCGGCAGTCCGAACTGCTGCATCCGGCCATTCGCCAGGCCCAGAGCAATGCAGAAATCGCCGACCTGGAAGTCCAGAAGGCCGAAGCCGGCCACAAGCCGACGCTGGACGCCACCGCCAGCTACAACGTCACCCGAAATCCGTCCACCACGGCGCAAAGCGGCATTTCTTCCCGCGCCAACACCAGCAGCGTTGGCCTGCTGCTCAATGTGCCGCTGTTTGCCGGCTTTGCCACGCAAAACCGCATCCGCGAAACGCTGGCCTTGCGCGACAAGGCCCTGAGCGACCTGGAAGGCACGCGCCGCACCGTCGCCCAGAATGTGCGCACCGCCTTTTTCGGTGTGCAGTCGGGACAGGGCCAGGTCAGGGCGCTGGAAGCCGCTGAACGCTCCAGCCAAAGCGCGCTGGACGCCAACAAGCTGGGTTACCAGGTCGGCGTGCGCATCAACATCGACGTGCTCAATTCCCAAAGCCAGCTGTTCCAGACCAAGCGCGACCTGGCGCAGGCGCGCTACAACGTGCTGCTGGGCGACCTGCGTTTGCGCCAGGCCAGCGGCACGCTGACCCCCGAAGATTTGCAGCAAATCAACGGCTTGCTGGCGCGCTGACGGGGCGCCTGATCTGCCTAAATATCGCTGCAACGGCAGTCTTGGCCGGATTTACCGGCTCCAACTGATTCAACGCACAACGCCAAGCGGTTTGGCGGACTGGCGTATTGCCGGGAACATCAAGCTCTTCACGGCTAGAACCTGAACACCCTGAAAACCATGAAAAATATCCTGATTCTTGTTTTTGCAAGCGTGCTGGCGGGCTGCGGCGGGGGTGATGGCGCCAATGGCCCGGCGACGCCCGTGGTCACGCCGCCAACGTCGGCGGCCACCGTCTGCGGCATCGAAGCCGGCCCCAAACTCCTGCAAGGCGCCGTCACGGCGGTGCATGACGGCGACACGCTCACCCTCAGCGTGGCCGGTGTTTCGCACAAGGTCAGGCTCGACAGCATTGACGCGCCCGAACTGGCGCAGCCGTTTGGCTACGTGTCGCAAAGCGCTTTGTCTACCTCCGTGCTGGGCAAATCCGTCAAGGTGGCGTATGCCCAGACAGATCAGTACGACCGCATTGTGGGCGCCGTGTTCACGGACAACTGCCAATACGTCAACCTGAGCCAGGTCGCCACCGGCATGGCCTGGTTCTACAAGGCGTACCAGTGCGAAGTAAGCGCCACTGTGCGCCAGCAATTCACGCAAGCGCAAGACCAGGCGGTCGAGTCCAGGTCAGGCCTGTGGGTGCAAAACGACCCGGAAGCGCCCTGGTTTTACCGCAACGGCACCGAACCCGTGACGCCGACCTGCAAGAGCGACTTGCCAGCCTGGGCCAGCACCACGGCATTGGCCGCTGTTGGCGCGACGACAGCGGCCAACAGCTCCACCCCCGTCCCCGGCGCCAACGGCACAGCCATTTGCTACACCGGCCCGCGCGGCGGCACCTACACGCTGACCGCCACTGGCAGCAAGAACTACGGCGGGTGCTGAGTTTCTGAACCAGCCCGCGTCAAAGCGCCCGATAGCCCTGCAAAAATCTGCGCAGTCAGGGCGCTGACAGGTTTTTCAACCCTATATTTGCTATTCAATAAATAGCTGCTAACGCCTGTGCAGCTTGCGCAAAGGCCGTTTTTTCTTTAAATCCAGCCAGACTGCTGCCCGTTGATGCCGCTAAAGCTTCTGGCGGGCGTGACAGCGCAGCGCAGCGCCAGCCGGCTCAATCGCGCCGGTTATGCTTTCGCCCTTATGTATTCGCAAAACTTTGGTTTGACGCAAGACCCGTTCTCGATTGCGCCTGACCCGCGCTACCTCTTCATGAGCGAGCGCCACCGGGAAGCGCTGGCGCACCTGCTCTACGGCGTGGCGGGCGTCACCGGGCCGCACGGCGCAGCGGTGGGCACGGGTGGCGGCTTTGTGCTGCTGACGGGCGAAATCGGCACCGGCAAGACGACCATTTGCCGCTGCTTTCTGGAGCAGATTCCTGCCGGCTGCCACGTCGCCTACATCTTCAACCCCAAGCTCAGCGCTACCGAACTGCTGCAGTCAATCTGCGAAGAATTCCGCATCAACGTCGCGCCGGCCGCCTCCAGCCCGCCCACGGTCAAGGACTACATTGACCCGCTCAATGCCTTTTTGTTGAACAGCCACGCCGCCGGGCAAAGCAGCGTGCTCATCATCGACGAGGCGCAAAACCTCAAACCCGACGTGCTGGAGCAGCTGCGCCTGCTGACCAACCTGGAAACCAACGAGCGCAAGCTGCTGCAAATCGTGCTGATCGGCCAGCCCGAACTGCGCGCCATGCTGGCACGCCCCGAGCTGGAGCAACTGGCCCAGCGCGTGATGGCGCGTTTTCATCTGGACGCCTTGACCGAGTTTGAAACCACCCAGTACATCGCGCACCGCCTGGCCGTGGCCGGTCATACCGGCGCGCTGCCGTTTGACGCGCCCGCGCTCCAGCGCATCCACCGCCTGGCGCGCGGCGTGCCACGGCGCATCAACCTGCTGTGCGGGCGCGCATTGCTGGGCGCGTGGGCCAACGGCCTGCAACGCGTAGACCGCAAAGTGGTCGACAAGGCGGCGGCTGAAGTGTTCGGGCCTGACAACGTCGCCATGCCGGCTGCCCACCCACGACGCGCAAGTTATGCACTGGGCGGCCTGGCCGTGCTGGCAGGCGCTGCGCTGACCGGTTTCATGCTGTGGAACGCGCCGCACACGCCCGCGCAAGCGACCCGGCTACCGCCTCAAGCCGCTGCGCCAGCCCCGCCAGCGGGCGCAGCGTCGTCCGCTCCGGCCCAGCCGTTGCTTACCTTGAGGCCTGCCCTGTTGCCCGTCGAAGCCGTAGAAACGCTGTGGCCCAACTTGCCGCAAGACCTCAACATCGCCTGGCGCGAACTGGGCGGCGTCTGGAAGCTGCCCGCCAGCGACGGCGACCCGTGCCAAGCCGCTACGGCGCAGCAACTGCATTGCTACCGCGCCAGCGGCCTGAGCCTGCCGCTGCTGAGCCAGCTGGGCCGCCCCGGCATCCTGACATTGCAAGCGGCCAGCGGCAAGCCGGTATACGCCCTGCTCATCGGCCTGAACGAGCAGACCGCTACGCTGCAAATAGCAGGCCAGCGGCACAACGTCAGGCGGGTGACGCTCGGCCAGTGGTGGCGCGGCGACTTCGCCACCTACTGGCGTGCGCCACCGGCCTACCGCCCGGAACTGCAAATCGCCAGTCAAGGCCCGGCCATCCGCTACCTTGCCCACCAGTTGAGCCTGCTCGACGGGCTGCCTGCACCCCAAGCGTCGCCCGCCCCGCCGAGGCTGGACGAGGCACTGCGGGCGCGTGTGCGTGATTTTCAGCGCGCGCATGGCTTGGCGGCTGACGGCCAACCCGGCCCCCTGACTTTCATGCAGATTGACAACGCCGCAGGCGTGGCCGCGCCGCGCCTGCAAACCGATTGAGCTGACCCGCCTATGTCCTACATCCTTGATGCACTCAAACGGGCCGATGCCGAACGCCAGCACGGCACGGTGCCCAGCCTGCACGCCCGGCAAGTCACAACGCCTGCGGTGCAAAAAACTTCGGGCGCGCAAAACCGCCGCTGGCTGGCGGCCGGCGCAGTGCTGATGCTGGCCGCTGCCGCTGCGGCCGGCGGGTGGTTTTGGCGGGCGCCATCAGGCGGTGCGCCACGTCAGGCCGATGCGCAAATAGCCATGGCCAGCCCCGCCGCCGTGGCGAACCTGCCGCCGGTGCCAGCGCTTGCACCTCCAACGCCGACACCCCTGCCTGTCCCTGTCCCCGTCACCGCCGCGCCAATCCCTCAAAAATCCGAACCAGCCCCCAAGCCGGAAGCGCCACCGCGCCGCGTCGTTGCACCCAAACCCGCGCCGCCGCCACCCGCCGCCGTAGCGCCCGCAGCGCCCAAAAGCCAAGCCGAAACCACCACTACAAAAACCATCCCGGCAAGCGCCAGCGCGCCAGCCCAGCCAGCGCCAGCACCAGAGCCGGCCCCGAAAACCGCCCCCAGCCGCGCAGCCCCCGCCGAATTGCCACTGCTCAGCGAACTGCCCGAAAACATCCGCCGGCAAATCCCCGCCATGGCCATCAACGGGGTCGTCTATTCAGAAAACCCCGGCCAGCGTGTGCTGCTGGTCAACCAGCAAGTGCTGACCCCAGGCAGCCAGGCCGTGCCCGACGTGAAACTGGAAGAAATCCGGCCACACAGTTCCGTGTTCAGTTTTCAGGGCACCCGGTTTCGGCTGGCGCATTGAAAGCACGGGCGGGTTTGCCAAACTGCAGCCGCTATTTAATCAATAGCGGCCAGCGCATATCCCGCGTGCGCCAGCGGCCTGAAAAGCTTGAAAATTGGCTATTTTGATTCCCGTTTCAATACCAAACCGGCGCCCCGCCTCCCCCACCGTCATGGCGAGCGCAGCGCGGCAATCCAGGCCCGCCTTCAATCCACGATGCACCGCCACCGCCTGCCGCCACGCGATGACGGGGCTTCCCGATAGCCGCGCTACCATACTTCACCGCTGAACGTTCCATTTCGCAGCCTCTGGCGCATTCCAACACCCGCACCCCATGAAACAAGACCTCTTCCCGCAGCACTGGCTGACCAACACGCTGCTTGATGACGGCTTTATTGTTCAAAAAACCAACCAACTGGCCGCCCAGCCGCTGCCCTACGCACTCGATGCGTGGCTTGCCGCGCATTTTCAGGCCGCCGCGCTGGCCACTTACAGCGAAGCGCAGCTGGAAGACCGCTTCATCGGCCCGCTGCTGACCCAACTCGGCTGGCTCAAAGTCGCGCAGGAAACCATCACCGTGCAAGGCAAACTCGCCAAGCCCGACTGGTGCCTGCTCAGCCAGCCCGGGCAAGACAACCAGCTCATTGCCAGCAAAGACCACGCCCTCATCACCGCGATTTGCGAGTCCAAGGCGTGGGACAAAACGCTGGACACCGGCAAGGCCGACCGCAAGGCCAACCCGCACCATCAACTGCAGGACTACCTCAGCACCCTGCGCGTGCGCTTTGGCTTTTTGACCAATGGCCGCATCTGGCGCATCTACGACACCGACAAGATCACCGCCAAAAAGACCTTTGTCGAGTTCGACCTGCAGCGCCTCTTAGCGCTTGAAAATGCCATTGAAAAAGCCGAAGGCCTGGCCTTGTTTGCCTTTTTCTTTGGCCGGGACACTTATTTTCGGCCGCAGGACGCCAGCCAGCCCAGTGCGATTGAACAAGCCATTGCCGCCTCGGCCGACTTCACGCTGGCGGTCGAGGAAAACCTCAAGGCCGTGATTTACGGCTACGCCGGTGAAGACTCGCTGTTTGAAATCATGGGCCGGGCGATTCACCAGGCGAACCCGCAGGCCAGCCTGGCCAGCGTCTATGAAAACAGCGTGGTGCTGCTGTTTCGCCTGTTGTTCGTCGTGTACTTTGAAGACAAGAACCATGCGCTTTTACAAAAGCACCCGTTCTACCAGCGCTACAGCCTGGGCCACATTTACCAGACCCTTCGCCAGCAAATGGCCGACCGCGAAACGCTACACGACGGGGTTTATGCCCTCAAGCAACTGTTTGAAATGCTCGACGAAGGCGCAGAAGACATCGACATTCCGCTCTTCAACGGCGGCCTGTTCGACCCGACGCGTGCCCCGCTGCTGCTCAAACCCAAAATCTTCAACAACGCCACCTTGCGCCAGTTGCTTGAAAAACTGCTCTACAAGACGCACCGGGGCAGTACGTTGTTTGATACCCGGCGCGACTTCAAGAACATGAGCGTCACCCACCTGGGCCGCATCTACGAAGGCCTGCTCGAATTCCGCTTCGAGCGCGCCACGCAGAACGCCGTGTATCTCGAATATGAAAGCAGCGCGACCAAGGGCAAGACCGTCGAAGCCTATTTCGACACCTACGACACGGCCAACCTGCGCAAGGAAAAAGGCTTTAAGGCATGGCGCGAGATCAGCGTCAAAAAGGGCGAGGTGTTCCTGAAAAGCGCCAGCAACTCGCGCAAGACCACGGCCAGCTACTACACCGAGCCGGTGCTGTCGCAGCCGCTGGTCAAGGCCAGCATCGACCACGCCATTGCCGCCGCCACCGCCCGTGACAGCGCCGCCGGCGTGAGCGACCCGGCCAGTGGCCGCGCTTTCATGAACCTGAAAATCCTCGACAACGCCTGCGGCAGCGGCCATTTTCTGGTGGAAGCCCTTAATTACCTGACCGACCTGGCGCTGGCCAGGCTGGACACCGACGCCGACTTGCAGCAACTGGTGGCCGACGAAAGCGCCAAGATCACCGAGCAACTGAAGTTTTTGAACCTCGGCTACGTGCCCGAAGACGCGCAAATCCTGAAACGCGCGCTGCTCAAGCGCTGCATTTTTGGCGTTGACCTGAACCCGTTTGCGGTGGAGCTGGCGCGGCTGTCGCTGTGGATGGACAGCTTTATCTTTGGCACGCCGCTGTCCTTCATTGAGCACCATGTGCAGCACGGCAATTCGCTGATGGGCGCCAGCGTGCAGGATTTCGTCAGCTACAACGCCACCGAAGTGCAGCAAGACGATTTTTTCGTTGAAAACCTGAGCGCCCGCTTTGACGACCTGCGCGGTGTGATGCACGAGCTGGACGCCATGCGCGATACCACCGCCGAAGAGGTCGAGCAGTCCAAGGCGCTCTGGAAAAACACCATTGCGCCCAAGCTCAATTTGCTGTCGCGCGCGCTCAGTTTCATCTGCACCCGCCGTGCGCTGCTGGCCGAAGGCGACGCCAAAGGCTGCGAAGCGTTGAGCAAAACGCCCGACCTGCTGACGCAACTGTTTGACGACAGCCACAAAAAAAGCGCTGCGCTCAAGCAAATCGAAGCCTATGCCACGCGCTACCGATTTTTTCACTTTGAAGTGGCCTTTCCTGAAGCCTTTGCCGGCGACAAAAAAGGCTTTGACATCATCGTGGGCAACCCGCCGTGGGACAAGACCAAGTTTTCGGACGCCGACTTTTTTCCGCAGTACCACAGCAACTACCGCACGTTGAAAAATTCCGAGAAGGCGGCGGTGCAAAAACGGCTGCTGGCAAGCGAACACATCAAGGCCGCCTACGAAACCGCGAAGCGCGAGATGGAAGTGGCCGATGACTACTACACAGCGGCCTCGCCGCTCAACAAGGGCGCTGGCGACGGCAACCTGTTCCGTCTGTTTGTCGAGCGCAACCTGGGGCTGCTGGCTGCGGGCGGCAGCCTGAATTACGTCTTGCCGAGTGCGCTGATGTTTGAAGAAGGCTCGACGGTCTTGCGCAAACACATCTTCACGCATTGCCGGATGCCGTTTTTCTGGAGTTTCGAGAACAACAAGGGCATTTTTCCCGACGTGCATCGCAGCTACAAATTCGCCCTGATGCAGATCGTCAACCGTCCGCCCGCTACTGCGCAAGAAGCCGTCATCGACACGGCTTTTTACGTGCTCGACCCGGCTGAACTGGCAGAACCGGCGCGCCATGTTTCCTACCCGCTGGAAACCTTGAAGGCTCTTTCACCAAACCATTGGGCGCTAATGGAACTGCGCGACGGTGACGATCTGGCGCTTTTGGAAAAGTGCTACAGCGCGTTTACTGCGCTGTCACCTGAATGGCTGGACTTTCGGCGTGAGTTGCACATGACCGATGACAAGGATTTGTTCATTGAAAAAGAAACGCCGGGCCTGCTGCCGCTGTTTGAAGGCAAGATGATCTGGCAATACAGCCATCAGTACGACACGCCGCAATACTGGCTGGACGCCGCCGCCCTTGACTTGCGGCTCAAAAGCAAGGAGCTGCACCGCATGGCGCAGGACTTGGGCGTACCCAAGTCTGAAGTGTTGAAGCACGCCAGCGCGGTGCGCTATGACCGGGAATACGTGCGGCTGGTGTTCCGTACCATTGCCCGTGACACCGACGAGCGGACTTTGATTTTTTCCTTGCTGCCCAAGAATTGCGGCTTCGGGCATTCGATGTTTGCCAATACGCCCAAAAGGTATTTGACGGGTTCGGGCCACGAGGTCAGCGCCCATGCGGTGTCGCCGTTGCGCCTGCTGTTTGCGCTGGCGTGGTTCAACAGCGTTCCGGTGGACTGGCTGGCGCGGCAGATGATTCAAATCAACGTCAGCCAAACCTACCTCTACCGCCTGCCCATGCCGCAGCCGACGGACGACGAGATCATGGCCAGCCCTGACTTCACCCAACTCGCCAAAAACGCCCTGCTGCTGAGCCTGGCGGCCAGCTGGGACGACTTTGCTGCGCTGGCGCCGCTGTTCAACGTGCAACCCAAAGACGTGCCGCAAACCGCCAAGGCGCAAGACACGCTGCGCGCCCAAAACGACAAAACCGTCGCCCGGCTCTACGGCATCACCGACGCCGAACTCGCCCATTTGCTGCGCAGCTTCAAGGTCATGGCCAGCAAGCGCCCCGAATACCTGACGCTGCTGGCGTGAGCGAAAAACCCGAACTGCTCCTGAATCAATAGCTGCCAGCGCATGCACCGCCTGAGCTGACGGGCTAAAAGGCTTTAAATTCTGGCCCTGTCGCGCAGGGCTTGAGACACTCCGCAGTTCAGCGCAGTTCAGCGCCGCAAACCACATCCATCCATTGCTTGATCAAGGGCGACGGCGTGCGCTCGGCGCGCGTGTCGAAAATGACGTTGGCACCCATTTGGATTCTCACCACCGAAAAAGCCTGCTTCAACCCGAGGCTGTTGTCGGCCAGGATGGCGGCGTCCGTCAGCGCCAAAGCATGGCCGATGGCTTTTTGGGTGCGCGGAAAACGCGCCTTCAGTTTCTTGATGTCCACGTTGTGACCACCAGCGGCCTTGCGCGAGGACACGCGGGCCATCGACAGGCCGACATGGCCCAGGCCAACAAAGATCAAGAGCACAAAATAGCCGGCATTCTGCAATTCCTGAATCGTCTCCAGCTTGCTTGAAACGGTGCCATCTGCATGTTCTTTCCAGTAAGAAAAAACCGTTTCGGTGGCAAACGGAACGCCCTGGGCCATCGCCTGCGCCACAAAAGACTGGACGCCCTTTTGCGCCACGCCCATCCAGGCCTCGTCCTTGTCCCGAAGCGCCACCGCCCACGCCGGAAACGGTGCATCCGGAAGGATGGACAACATCATCCGGTCGGCGTTGATCAGGGGAATCTGCAGCGTGTTGGCCAGATGCTCGTACCACAAGGTCGATTTGCCTGACCCGTTATGGCCTGCCAGGACAATGGCCAAAGGTTTGCCGGACGCCTGCTGTTGGGCAATCACCGCATTAATGGCAGCTGAAAGCCTGGCTTTGCCCGTCATGCTTTCTTGGCGGCTTTCGCTTCATTGGCGGCGCCAAGCTGGCGGGTGTTTTTTGAAATCCGGAATTTACCGCTGGTGAACGTGCCGAAGGTTCTGATTCCGTCAACTTCGCGGATGATCAGATCAGGATGGTCTGAGCTGCCAAAGTAAAGCGGCTGGCCTTTGGGACGGGAAATTTTCACGCCAGACTTGGCAAGGGCCGTCTTGGCTTGCCTCAAGGCGGCCTGGCCGGCTTCAATATTGCGCTGAACCACGCTGGGTGTCGGGGGCGTCACCTTGACGGTGACAGCGCCAAAAGTGACAGAGGTTTGCGACGGCTCCGGCTGCGCCATCACCGCAGCGTGCGAGGCGCGCTTATTGCACAAGGCTGATTCAATTTGCATGCTGGCTCCACGGGCTGACTGTTCAAGTCAGTTTATCACCGGCCTAAAACCCGATGTCATGCGCGGTATTGGGGGGTTGACGGCCCATTGAGCCGGAAACCCAAGCTGGCGCACTGACAGCGCGGGCAGGTTTGCCAGGCTGTAGCCGCTCTTTAATCAATAGCTGCCAGCGCACGTCCATCATGCGCAAGCGGCCTAGAATGCTTGAAAATAGCAACAACCCCGCTTATCGAACGTGACCTTCACCCGGCTCTACGGCATCACCGCTACCGCACTCACCCACGTGCTGCGCAGCTTCAAGGTCATGGCCAACAAGCGCCCCGAATACCTGATGCTGCTGACTTGAACGCGAAGCGGGAAGCTATCACTCCCCGCATCTTGAGAATCCGTCATTCCCGCGCAGGCGGGAACGACAAAATCCTGACGTTGAGCCGCTGTAAAAATACAGGCAGGGGCTCAGGCTGGTGCCATGGCGCTCATACGGCGGCATTCCTCGGCGCAGCGGTGACAGGCTTTGGCGCATTGGCGGCAGTGTTCCATGTCGTGTTTGGCGCACTCGTCACCGCAGGCCTGGCAGATGTCGGCACAGACCGCGCAGACCGCGCGGGCGTGTTCGCTGCCGCGCGCCATCATGGCAGCGGCTGTAGCACAGAGTTGTGCGCAGTCCATATCCAGGGCAATGCAATGCGCCATCATTTTCACGTCTTGTTCCTGCAGGCAGGCGGCGGCACACTGGTTGCAGGTCACGACGCATTGTTGGCAAGCCTCGATGCAGGCGCTGTACAGCTCATTAGTCATGGGAATCTCCTTGGGGTTGATGAAAGGCAAACGCGGATACTTCAGGGCCGGCGGGTGTTCTCCAGCTCGCGAATGAGTGCGGCCATCTGGGCAATTTCTTCACGCTGGGCACGGACGATGCCTTCGGCCAGCTTTTTAACGCGCGGATCCGTCAGGTGCGCCCTTTCGCTGGTCAGGATGGCAATCGAATGATGTGGAATCATGGCCTTCATCCAGGACACGTCTTCAATGGTTTGCTGGCTGCGCACCAGATAAAGCGACACGCCAAAAACTGCCGCAGCCCCCAACACAATAGTCAGATTGGTCTTTTTGTCTGGGTACATGCCGGCCATGAAGGCCAGCATCACCAGCGTCATGGCCGCACCCATGATGAGCGCCATGTAGGCGCGGGTCTCGCTCCAGTACACATGATCCAGGCTGTAGGTATTGAGATACATCAGACCCAACATTAACGCTGTTGAGGTCACGATCATCAAGGCGAACTTTGCATATCTGGACATTGAAAATTTCCTTCTCTATGCAAAACCGCCAGGCACCGGGCGCATCATGCAGGTTGTCAAGGGCAAACCAAAAGGCGTCTGGGGAGGCGACGTCGAAGCCTTAAGCCTATTCAGATATAACGCGCCTGCACATCATTTTTTGACCCACACTGCTGTCAGCGACCGCCTACGCGTCGGCCGCAGCGCGGTCTGCCTGGAGGTAGCGCCGCAGCGCCGCCAGCGTGCTGGCCGTGGCGCCCCGGTGGCGGGCGGCAAAGGCCAATCCTGCCTGCGCGGCTTGCGCGGCGCTGGCCAGTGGGGGCGAACCAGTGATCAGACTCAAAGCCGCCTCAACGCCCTCAGCCATGTCGGCCACGCGCAGCGCAGCGCCTTCGGCTTCGGCCAGCGCGGCGGCCTCCAGAAAGTTGAAGGTGTGCGGCCCCATCACGACCGGGCAGCCACAGGCGGCAGCCTCAATCAGGTTTTGTCCGCCCAGCGGCGCAAAGCTGCCGCCCAGCAAGGCCACATCGCTCAGGCCGTAATACAGTGCCATCTCGCCTAGCGAATCGCCGAGCCAGACATCGGCTGTCATGGCTTCTTTGCTGTCCATCGGGCTGCCGCTCCATTGCGAGCGGCGCGACACGCGCAGGCCGTGCTGCACGGCCAGCGCGGCCACTTCGTCAAAGCGCTGCGGGTGGCGTGGAACGATCAGCGCCTTGAAGGATATTGGCGATGATGTCGCTACTGAATTCATAGCTACTTGCGCCCGTGCAGCGTGCACAAGAGCGCTTATTTGCTTGAGAAACTCGTTTTCTTCGCCTTCCCGCGAGCTGGCGAACATCAGCACCGGCTGCGCCAGCGTTTCGCGCCATCGTTGGCCTTTTTCGAGTTGGACGGCGTCGGGCGTGGCGTCGAACTTCAGGTTGCCAAACACGCCAGCGACCGGCGCGCCGAGCTGGCGAAAGCGCCCCGCGTCTTCTTCGGTTTGCGCGTACACCGCCGACAGCGCGCCATAGGCGGGCAGCGACAAGGCCGACAAGCGCAGCGCCTGCTTGAGCGATTTGGCCGACATGCGGCCATTGACCAGCACCAGCGGCATGCCGCGCTTTCTGGATTCGGCAACGGCGTTCGGCCAGATTTCGGTTTCCATCAACAGGCCCAGGCGCGGCTTGAAGTGGCTGAAAAACCGCGCCACCGCCGCCGGGCTGTCCCACGGCTGCCAGACCTGCACGTCACCCGGCTGGCCGATGGATTTGAGCAGCGCCCGGCCCTCTTCGCGGCCCGTCGCCGTGCCGTGCGTCAGCAGCAAACGCAGCGCCGGATACTGCGCGCGCAGGGCTTTGAGCAGCATGGCGGCGGTGCGGGTTTCGCCCAGCGACACGGCATGCACCCAGACCAGCTCGGACGCGGCCTCAAGCGGCTGCGTGTAGTAGCCGAAGCGTTCATCGACCGCTTCCAGGTAACCCGGTTCTTGCTGCCCCCGGCGCGCCAGTTTGCGGCGCAGCAGCGGCTGGCCAAGCGTCACCGCCACCGAATACAGCGCGCGCGCCCACTCACTCATGCGGCGCGGCCATCGGTTTGCAGGGCGGGGCCGGCGTTCGACGCTTCAAGGCAACCCAGCCAGGCGTTCCAGACGGCGTCCACTGTCGGCGCGGGCTGGGCAAACACGCTGACCTGCCGGCCGCTGGAGGCATCCGGCCCGGTGCGCCAGGCGGTGTCGAAGTTGTAAAGCTGCACATGCGGCAAATCGAGCGCCACGGCGATGTGGCTGACGCCGCTGTCCACGCCGATCACGCCGCCGCATTGCGCCAGCTCGTGCGTCAGCGCATCGAGCGGCAACAGCGGCCAGACGATGGCGTGGGTGCCATCGCTGGCATTCAGCGCATCGGCAATTTTCTGGCTGGTGGCTTGCTCTTTGGCGCTGCCAGCGGGCAACGCAATTTGCCAGCCCACGGCATTCAAGCGCTGGCCCAGGGCAGTCCAGTGCGCCAGCGGCCATTCCTTGTCCGCGCGGGAGGTGCCATGCACGAACGCCACCCGTTTTTTGATCGCTATGTTTTCAATAGCTGCTTGCGCCCGTCCAGCATGCGCATCAGGCTGATTTAACCCAAAATCCAGGCTGGATGGCAACGTGTAGCCCAGCGCAGCGGCCGCCAGCTCGCGGGAACGCTGCACGGCGTGGATGTGCGGCGTGATGCTTATCGCCACGTCAGCCACCCAGCGCGTGGGCGCTTCATAGCCGGAACCGTCGGTCTGGTTGCCCAGCGCGTAACGCTTGCCGCCAGGCGCCAGCCGGGCCAGCCGCGCCACCACGGCAGATTTGGTCAGGCCTTGCAGGTCGATGACCGCGTCGTAGTCGGTTTGCTGCAGGTCGGCTTTGAAGGCGTTCCACTGCTGGCGCGTGACCGCTGACAGCGGCGACTTGCGCCAGCGCCGGATTTCGCACGGAATGATGCGCCGCACGCCGGGGTGCAGCGCCACGACGGGGGTAAACGATTTTTCAACCACCCAGTCGATGTGCGCGCCCGGCAGGGCCGCAAGAATGTCCTGCACCACCGGCAGGGCATGCACGACATCGCCGAGGGACGACAGCTTGACGAGAAGGATTTTCACAAGATACGCAGGTTCGGGGACGCCCGCGCACTGACCCTCCGCCGGCGCGGGAGGGAACAGGATTTCTTGCACCCTCTCCCGTTGGGAGAGGGTGGGGGTGAGGGACAGCGGTGAATCAGAAAATGGCCGTCGCAAGTCATTGCACGGCCTTGCTGCGCAGAGTTCAATGCGCGGGCGCGGCAAACTCCGCGTCGGGCTTCACGCTGCGCAGCAGCACCAGCATGTCGGCCTGGATGCGGTCCAGCGCGGCTTGCGTCTGGCCCTCGAAGCGCAGCACCAGCACCGGCGTGGTGTTGGAGGCGCGGATCAGGCCGAAGCCGTCCGGCCAGTCCACGCGCACGCCGTCGATGGTCGAGATTTTGGCCGGTGCGTCGAAATGCGCGGCCTTGACGAGCGCGGCCACGGCCGTGTGCTGCTCGCCTTCGGCGCACGGCACGTTGAGTTCGGGCGTGCTGAAGCTGGTCGGCAGGCTGTTGAGCAGCGCGCCGGCGTCGGGCGCCTTGCTGACGATTTCCAGCAGGCGGCAGCCGGCGTAGGTGCCGTCGTCAAAACCGTACCAGCGTTCCTTGAAGAAGATGTGGCCGCTCATTTCGCCACCCAGCGGCGAATCGACTTCCTTCATCTTGGCCTTGATCAGCGAATGGCCGGTCTTGTACATCAGCGGCACGCCGCCAGCGGCTTCGATCTCGGGCGCCAGGCGCTGCGAGCATTTCACGTCATACACAATCGTGCCGCCCGGCACGCGGCTCAGCACGTCGCGCGCGAACAGCATCATCTGGCGGTCGGGGTAGATGTTCTGGCCGTCCTTGGTGACGATGCCCAGGCGGTCGCCGTCGCCGTCGAAGGCCAGGCCGAGTTCGGCGTCGCTGTCCTGCAGCGCCTTGATCAGGTCACGCAGGTTTTCGGGCTTGCTGGGGTCAGGATGGTGGTTGGGAAAGTTGCCGTCAACTTCGCTGAACAGCTCGGTCACTTCGCAGCCGATGGCGCGAAAAATAGCCGGGGCCGTCGCGCCGGCAATACCGTTGCCGCAATCAACCACCACTTTCATGGGCCGCGCCAGCTTGATGTCGGACACGATGCGCGCCTGGTAAGCAGCCGTTACGTCTTCGGTACGCACGCTGCCGCCGTCTTTCAGCGCCCAGATTTCGGCTTCCATCATGACGCGGATGGCCTGAATGTCGTCGCCGTAGATGGCGCGTCCGGCCAGCACCATCTTGAAGCCGTTGTAGTCTTTCGGGTTGTGGCTGCCGGTGACCTGGATGCCCGAGTGACACAGCGTGTTGGCCGCAAAGTACAGCATCGGCGTGGTGACCATACCGACATCAATCACTTCAATGCCAGCGGCGGCCAGGCCGCGCATCAGTGCAGCGCTGAGCGACGGGCCACTGAGCCGGCCATCGCGGCCCACGGCCACGGCAGTTTCGCCCTGCCCCAGCGCAATGGTGCCAAAGGCCTTGCCAATGCCTTCGGCGACGGCTTCGTCAACCGTGCCGGGCACGATGCCGCGAATGTCATAGGCCTTGAAAATCGATGTTGCTACTTGCATGGGATGACTCCTTTGATGAGGGTTGCCGGCAAGACCTTGCCAGCATGCGTGAAGGTGACTTGAAAGGGAGGAAATCTGAAAAGAATTCTATACAGAGCTATACAAGGCATTTAGCCGGGGCTGCCAGCAAAGTCGAAGCCGTCACAGGCTGGTCTTGACATCTAACGCCGGAGAAACCTCTTGCACCACATCGCGGTAAAGCGCCATGTAGTGGGTGGCGGCCAAATCCCATGAGAAATTCTGCGCCATGCCGCGCGCCATGATCTGACGCCATAAGTCAGGCCTTCGGTAGGCGCTGATGGCGTTTTGCAGCGCATCGGCCAGCGCCACGGGCGTGGCCGGGCCAAACATGAAGCCGGTGGCCTGGTCGTCCAGCAGCGCTGCATGGGTGGCGTCAACCACTGTATCGGCCAGGCCACCCACCTGCCGCACCACGGGCACGGTGCCGTAGCGCAAGGCGTAGAGCTGCGTCAGGCCGCACGGCTCAAAACGGGACGGCACCAGAATGGCGTCTGCGCCGGCCATGATGCGGTGCGCCAGCGCTTCGTCGTACGCCAGCCGCACCGCGACACAGCCCGGATGCACCGCCGCTGCGTCCACGAACGCGGCCTCCAGCGCCGGGTCGCCATTGCCCAGAACGACCAGTTGCGCGCCGCCCGACTCCGCCACACCCAGCAAGGAAGGCAGCGCATCGATCAGCAGGTCGAGGCCTTTTTGTGACGTGAGCCGGCTAACGACACTGAACAGCGGCGCGCTGGCCTCCACCGTCAGGCCGAGCTCCTGCTGCAAGGCGGTCTTGCACAGCGCCTTGCCGTCGAGCGCCAGTATCGAATACGGCGCGGCAATCAGGCGGTCGGTGGCCGGGTTCCAGACCGCGCCATCGACGCCATTCAGGATGCCGGACACGTCGGTTCCACGGGCGCGAATCACGCCGTCCAGGCCGCAGCCGAAGGGTTCGGTGGCAATTTCACGGGCGTAGTTCGGGCTGACGGTGGTGATGCGGTCGGCGTATTTGAGGCCCGCTTTCATAAACGACAGCTGGCCATGAAATTCAAGTCCCACCGGCACCATCAGGCGCGACGGCAGGCCGAGCAGGTGAAAGTCGTCCTGGGTAAACAGGCCCTGGTACGCCAGGTTGTGAATGGTGTACACCGTGGCCGCGCGGCTGGCCGGATGGCAGGCCACATAAGCGCAGGCCAGGGCGGCATGCCAGTCGTGGGCGTGCAGCACGTCAGGCGTCCAGTCGAGGTCCAGCTCGCCTGCCGCCAGGTGGGCAGCGACCCAGCCCAGCAGGGCAAATCGCTGCAGGTTGTCGGGCCACTCGTGGCCATTTGGCATCAGATACGGGTTGCCTGGCCGCTGGTACAAATAAGGCGCGTCAATCACATAGGCCGCCACTTGGTTGTGCGCCATTTGCCCCAGGCGCAAGGTGACGCGGCCTGCGCCAAAAACCGCACCCAGGTCGCACACTACCTGGAGCGCGTTCATGCCTTTGAGGATGGCGGGCAGCCCCGGCAGCACCAGGCGCACGTCGGCGCCTGCTGCTATCAGCGCTTCGGGCAAGGCCCCCAGCACATCGGCCAACCCGCCGGTCTTGACGAGCGGAAATACCTCGGCGGCAGCGTGCAGGACTTTCATGCTGCGATCTTGGCGAGCATGGAAGCGGTGACCAGCGTGATGCCGTTGGCGCTGCGGTGAAAGCGCTGGCCGTCGAGTTCGGCGTCCTGGCCAATCACCAGGCCGTCGGGAATGGTGCAGCCCCGGTCCACGATCACACGGTTCAGGCTGGCACCCCGACCTACTTGCACGCCAGGCAACAGCACAGACCAGTTGACCTTGGCGTAGGAATGCACGCGCACGCTGGAAAACAGCACCGAGCGGAAAACATATCCCGAGACAATGCACCCGCCCGAAACGGTCGATTCAATGGCTGTGCCGCGCTGGTCGTCGTGGTTGTGGACAAACTTGGCCGGCGGCAGCTGCGCCTGGTAGGTCCAGATGGGCCAGTGGCGGTCGTAAAGATTGAGTTCCGGGTTGGTGGCAGTCAGGTCGATATTGGCTTCCCAGTAGGCGTCGATGGTGCCCACATCGCGCCAGTAAGGCTCGGCCACATCGCTGGACGGCACGCAGCTGAGGGCAAAAGGATGTGCCGCCACCTGGCCGTTTTTGACGGCGCGCGGAATGATGTCCTTGCCGAAATCGTGGCTCGACGACTCGTCGGCCATGTCGCGCTCAAGTTCCTTGTAAAGGTATTGCGCATTGAAAATGTAGATACCCATACTGGCCAGCGACATGTCCGGGTTGTCGGCCATGCCCGGCGGGTCGGCCGGCTTTTCAAGAAATTCGGTCACCATGCTGTTTTCATCGATGGCCATGACGCCGAAGGCGCTGGCTTCTCTGCGCGGCACGGCAATGCAACCGACAGTGCAGTCGCGGCCCTTGGCCACGTGGTCGGCCAGCATCAATGCGTAGTTCATCTTGTAGATATGGTCACCGGCCAGCACCACGATGTAGTCGGCGTCGTAGCTCTCCAGAATGTCATGATTCTGGTACACGGCGTCAGCCGTGCCCCGGTACCAGCTTTCGTTGTCGTTGCGTTGCTGGGCGGGCAGCAGGTCAACGAACTCGTTCATCTCGCTTTTCAGGAAAGCCCAGCCGCGCTGTAAATGCCGCAGCAGGCTGTGCGACTTGTACTGTGTGATGACGCCAATGCGACGGATGCCGGAGTTGAGGCAGTTGGACAACGCAAAGTCGACGATACGGAACTTGCCGCCAAAATAAACCGCCGGCTTGGCCCGGCTGTCGGTCAGGTTCATCAGGCGGCTGCCGCGTCCGCCGGCCAGCACCAGGGCCACGGCCCGCTTGGGCAAATCAAGACTTTGGGCAAGTTCGTTGGGTTTCATTTTTTCCTGGCGATGGCGGGTTATGAAGGAGATTCCATCTTAATGCCGGGGCTTGTAGGAATATGCTGATTTTCAGCCGTTCGCAAGCGTTATCAACACCGAAGCTGGCGCTGTCAGATGCCGCCAGCGCGTATTTTTGCGCATGCGAAAATCGGCGAAACTCGGCGCTTGGCGCGCTCCTTGCACCTGCCAATGTCTGTCTGCCGCACTTCAAAGGACTCTTTCGTGAACTCCATCGCCCCGATCGCCAAACATGCACTGGCAGCCCAAATCGAAGAGCATCTGCTCAGCACCGTCGGTGTGGCCTCTGAAAACGCCACGCCCACCGACCTGATGCAGGCCGTGGCGCAGGTGGCGCGCCAGCAGCTGTCCCGGCGCTGGGTTGAAACCCAGGCGCAACAGCGAGCCGACAAGGCGCGCCGGGTGGTCTACCTGTCGATGGAATTTCTGATGGGCCGCACGCTGTCCAACGCGCTGGGCGCGCTCAACCTGACCAGCGGTGCAGCACAGGGTCTGGTGCAGCATGCGCAAACCCTGGAAGACGTGGCCGACCGCGAACCTGACGCGGCGTTGGGCAACGGCGGACTGGGCCGGCTGGCGGCGTGTTTCCTGGACTCGATGGCCACGCTGGGCCTGCCCTCGTTCGGCTACGGCATCCGCTATGAATACGGCATGTTTGCACAGGACATCCAGAACGGCGAACAAATCGAATACCCCGACCCGTGGCTGCAAGACGGCACGCCGTGGGAATTTCCGCGCGCCGGCATCACCTACCCGGTGCGTTTTGGCGGCTGGGTCGAGCATGTCAACGGCACGCCGGTCTGGCGTCATGCCGGCGAAGTGGCCGCCAAGGCCTACGACATGGTCGTGCCCGGCCACGGCACGCCGCTGGTCAGCACGCTGCGGCTGTGGAAAGCTGTGGCGCCCGCGCACATCGACCTGAATGCTTTCAACACGGGTGACTACGCGAGGGCGGCGACCGCCAAGAACGAATTCGAGAATATCTCCTGGGTGCTTTACCCCAACGACAGCACGCCCGCCGGGCGCGAGTTGCGGCTCAAGCAGGAATACTTCTTTGTGGCCGCGTCAATCCAGGACTTGGTCAAGCGCCATCTGGACGAACACCCGAACCTGGACAACCTGGCCGACCAGGTGGCGATTCACCTGAACGACACGCACCCGGCCATCGGCGTGGCTGAATTGATGCGGCTGCTGTGCGACGAGTACGCCATGCCGTGGGGAGAAGCCTGGGCGCTGTGCGGCAAAACCTTTTCGTATACCAACCACACCCTGATGCCCGAGGCGCTGGAGACCTGGCCGGTCAGCCTGATCCAGCATGTGCTGCCGCGCCACCTTGAAATTATCTTTCGCATCAACAAGGAATTTCTGGAAATGGCGGCGCTTCACCGCCCCGGCGACGACGGGTTTTTGGCGCGCTTGTCACTGATTGACGAGCACGGCGAACGGCGCGTGCGCATGGCGCATCTGTCGGTGGTCGGCAGCCACAAAATCAACGGCGTGTCGGCGCTGCATTCGGATTTGCTGGTGCAAACCATCTTTGCCGACTTTGCCGACCTGTGGCCCGAGCGCTTCACCAACATGACCAACGGCGTGACGCCCCGGCGCTGGCTGGCGCAGGCTAACCCCGCACTGTCTGCGCTGCTGGACAGCACACTGGGCAAAAGCTGGCGGCTTGATCTGGAGCAACTCAAGCGGCTCGACAACTACCGCACCAACGCTGCCTTTCAAGGCAAATTCATGGCCATCAAGCGCGGCAACAAAGCCCGGCTGGCGGCTTACATCGAGAAGACGACCGGCGTCACCGTCAGCCCCGACAGCCTGTTCGATGTGCAGGTCAAGCGCATCCACGAGTACAAGCGCCAGCTGCTCAATGTGCTGCACGTCGTCACCCGCTACCAGGCGATTTTGGCGAACCCGACGGCCGACTGGGTGCCGCGCACGGTGATTTTTGCCGGCAAGGCGGCGTCGAGTTACCACACGGCCAAGTCCATCATCCGGCTGATTCACGATGTTGGCAGTGTCATCAACAACGATGCGCGCATTGCAGGCAAGCTCAAACTGGTGTTCATTCCCAACTACGGCGTGTCGGTGGCCGAAGTCATCATGCCGGGCGCTGACCTGTCAGAGCAAATATCGACTGCCGGCACCGAAGCCTCTGGCACCGGCAACATGAAACTGGCGCTGAACGGCGCGCTGACCATCGGCACCGACGACGGCGCGAACATCGAAATTCGGCAGAACGTGGGCGACGACAATATCTTCATCTTCGGCCTGAAGACGCCCGAAGTGCAGGCGCTGCGGCAAAGCGGCTACCAGCCCCTGCGCCATTACGAAAGCCAGCCAGACCTCAAAAACGTGCTGGATGCGATTGCCGGCGACCAGTTCAGCCCCGAAGAGCCGGGCCGTTACCGGGCGCTGGTCGATTCACTGCTCTGGGGCGGCGACCATTACTTGCTGCTGGCCGACTACGAGTCGTATGTCGCCACCCAGGGGCGGGTCGATGATTTGTACCGCCAGCCGGCCCAATGGTGTGAACGGGCCATTGCCAACGTGGCGGGCATGGGCGCGTTCTCGTCCGACCGTACCATCCGTGAATACGCCCGGCAGATCTGGAACATCGAGCCGGCTGCGCACTAACCCCAGGCAGCGTTTTTCCTGCTCAGCCACATGCAGCCTGCACCCCTCCCCGTGTCATTCCCGCGCAGGCGGGAATCCAGCGCCACAGGCCCGACCTTCTGGATTCCCGCTTTCGCGGGAATGACGGTTTGACCGCATCCGAGAACCTTTTCATGCTGAACCCGCTTGATGTTGAATTGATCTGCACCGGCCGCCACGGCGACCCGTTTTCGGTGCTCGGCCCGCATCCGCAGGACGGCGGCGTGTCGATCCGCGCTTTCCTGCCCGGCGCCCGGCAGGTGGAGGTGGTCGATGCCGAGTCGGGCCAGTTGCTCGTCCGGCTTGAAAAGCAGCATGACGCCGGCTTCTTCGAGGCCCTGCTGACCACCACAACAGCAACAGCAACACCGCAAACGCCAGCGGCGCCGCTGCTCTACAGCCTGCAAGTGCAGTGGGGCAACTACCAGACCACCTGGGTGGAAGACCCTTACCGCTTCGGGCCGGTGCTGGGCGAGATGGATGTCTGGTTGCTCAGCGAAGGCACACATTTGCGTCCCTACGAAATTCTGGGCGCCAACCCGCGTCAGATGAACGGTGTGGATGGCACCAGTTTTGCCGTGTGGGCGCCCAACGCCGCCCGCGTCAGCGTGGTGGGTGACTTCAATAACTGGGATGGCCGGCGCCACCCGATGCGTTTCAGGCGCGAGTGTGGCGTCTGGGAGATTTTTTTGCCCGGCGTGGAAATGGGCACCCGCTACAAGTTTGAAATCCTGGCCGCCGACGGCCAGCTGCTGCCAGCCCGCGCCGACCCGTATGCGCGGCAGGCTGAGTTGCGCCCGGCCACCGCCAGCATCGTGGCTGCCATGCCCGCGCGCACGCCGCCCTCAGAGCCGCGCAAGCAGGCCAACGCGCTGGATGCGCCGATGAGCATTTATGAAATCCACCCGGGTTCCTGGCGGCGCATCCATGACCACGAGACTGGCCTGCATCGCTGGCTGACCTGGGACGAAATGGCCGAGCAGCTGGTGCCGTATGTGCAGGACATGGGTTTCACGCACATTGAACTGCTGCCGATCAGCGAATATCCGTTTGACGGCTCCTGGGGTTACCAGCCCGTCGGACTGTACGCCCCGACCGCGCGTTTTGGCGATGCCGACGGCCTGGTGCGCTTCATCGCGTGCTGCCATGCGGCAGGCCTTGGCGTGCTGCTCGACTGGGTGCCGGCGCACTTTCCGACCGATGCGCACGGCCTGGGCAACTTTGACGGCACGCCGCTGTACGAATACGCCGATCCGCGTGAAGGTTTCCACAACGACTGGAACACGCTGATCTACAACCTGGGCCGCACCGAGGTGCGCAACTTCCTGATCGGTAATGCGCTGTACTGGCTGGAGCGTTTCGGCATCGACGGCCTGCGCGTCGATGCGGTGGCGTCGATGCTTTACCGTGACTACAGCCGAAAGCCGGGCGAATGGATTCCCAACATTCACGGCGGCCGCGAAAACCTGGAAACCATCGCTTTCCTGAAACGCATGAACGAGGTGATCGGCACCGAGCGGCCGCAAGCCGTCACGATGGCCGAAGAGTCGACCTCATTTCCGGCCGTGTCGCGCCCCACCTCTGCGGGCGGGCTGGGCTTTCACTACAAATGGAACATGGGCTGGATGCACGACACGCTGCAGTACATGGCGCGCGAGCCGGTGCATCGCCAGCACCACCAGAACGAGCTGACCTTTGGCCTGAGCTACGCTTTTACCGAAAACTTCGTGCTGCCGATTTCGCATGACGAAGTGGTGCATGGCAAAGGCTCGCTGCTGGGCAAGATGCCGGGCGATGCATGGCAACAATTTGCCAACCTGCGCGCCTATCTGGGCTTCATGTTCGGCCATCCGGGCAAAAAGCTGCTGTTCATGGGCTGCGAATTTGCGCAGGTGCGCGAATGGAACCATGACCAGAGCCTGGACTGGCATCTGCTTGACGACCCGCAACACGCCGGCGTGCAGCGGCTGGTGCGCGACCTGAACCAGCTTTATAAAGCCTCGCCAGCGCTGTATCAGCTCGATTTCGTACCGGCCGGTTTTGAATGGATAGACCATCAAGATGCCGCGCATTCGGTGCTCAGCTTTGTCCGGCGTGGGCTGGACGCGAGCACCTTCGTGCTGGTCGTGTGCAACTTTACCCCCGCCGTGCAGACGGCCTACCGCATCGGCGTGCCGCAGCCCGGCGACTACCGCGAGCGGCTCAACACCGACTCAGAACATTACGGCGGCAGCAACGCCGGCACGCCGCTGGGCATGGCGAAGGCAGAGCCGGTCGGCTGGCAAGGCCACGCGCAGTCCATCGTGCTGACGCTGCCGCCCCTGGCAACCGTTTTTTTGGAATGGACAGTATGAACACGAATGACAAAATTCTGCCCGGCAAGCCCTGGCCGCTGGGCGCCAGCTGGGACGGCCAAGGCGTCAACTTCGCTGTCTTTTCAGCCCACGCCTCGGCCATTGAGCTGTGCCTGTTTGACGACGCCGGCACGCTGCAAACGCGCTGCGAATGCCTGCCCGGCCACACCGGCGACATCTGGCACGGCTACCTGCCGAACGCCGCGCCGGGTCTGATTTACGGCCTGCGGGCACAGGGCGAATGGCAGCCCGAGAACGGCCACTTTTTCAACCCGAACAAGCTGCTGCTCGACCCGTATGCCCGCGAAGTGGTCGGCACGTTCGAGTGGCGTAGTGAAAACTTTCCGTATGTTCACCCCAGCCCGCCGGACAAACCGCCCGAGCAACCACCTGCGATGGATGGCCGTGACAACGCTGCCGGCGCACTGAAGGCGCGGGTAGTGCAAGAGGACAATTTCGACTGGTCAGGCGACCAGTCGCCCGCTGTGCCGCTATCCGACACGGTGCTTTACGAGGCCCACGTCAAGGGCTTTTCCAAACGCAACCCGGCAGTGCCCGAAGCATTGCGCGGCAGTTATGCCGGCTTGGCCGACCCGGCTTCGGTGGCGCATCTGAAGCGCCTGGGCATCACCAGCATCAGCTTGTTGCCGGTGCATTACGCGCTGGACGAAGAGCGGCTGGCCGGCATGGGCTTGTCCAATTACTGGGGCTACAACTCGCTGGCTTTCTTTGCGCCCAACGTGCGCCTAGCGTCGCAGCAAAATGGCGTCAACCCGCGCGACGAATTTCGCAGCATGGTCAAGGCGCTGCATGCCGCAGGCCTGGAAGTCATTCTGGACGTGGTCTACAACCACACCGCCGAAGCCGACGGCGGCGGCGCGTCCATCAGCTTTCGCGGCCTGGACAATTCCAGCTACTACCGCCTGAGCGCCGAGCCGCCGGTCGGCTTCGAGAACCACAGCGGCTGCGGCAACACGCTCGACATCCGCCAGCCTAGAGTCCTGCAACTGGTGATGGACAGCCTGCGCTACTGGGTCAGCGAGATGCATGTCGATGGTTTCCGCTTTGACCTGGCACCGGTGCTGGGCCGGGGCAGCGAAGGTTTCGAGCGCGAGGGCGCATTTTTTACCGCCGTGGCGCAAGACCCGGTGCTGTCACGCGTCAAGATGATTGCCGAGCCGTGGGACATTGGCCCCGGCGGCTACCAGGTCGGCGGTTTTGCCAAAGGCTGGCTGGAGTGGAACGACCATTTCCGCGACGGCATGCGCAGCTTCTGGCTGCAACCGGGCGAGCAGGCCACCTCGCTGGGGGACTTCGCCCGTCGCTTGTGCGGCTCGGCCGATCTTTACCAGGGCAGCGGACGGCCGCCAGGCACTTCGGTGAACTACCTGGTGTCGCACGACGGCTTTACGCTGGCTGACTTGGTCAGCTACAACGAGCGCCACAACGAGGCCAACGGCGAAGAAAACCGCGACGGCCACGGCAACAACCTGAGCAACAACTGCGGCGCCGAAGGCCCGACCGACGACGAAAATATCAACCAACTGCGCGGCCGCATGCAGCGCGCCCTGCTGGCCACCACGCTGCTGGCGCAAGGCACGCCCATGCTGTGCGCCGGCGACGAACTCGGCCACAGCCAGCAAGGCAACAACAACCCGTATTGCCAGGACAACGAGATCACCTGGATCGACTGGTCAAAAGCCGACGACGCGCTGATCGACTTCACCGCCTGGGTGCTGTCGCTGCGCCGGCAGCTGCTGCCCTTGGGCGACCAGTGGTACAGCGGCCAGAGCGACACGCACGGCCTGCACGACCTGCACTGGCTGAACGGCAACGGCGAAGTGCTGCAAGACCAGGATTGGGGCAACAACAGCGAGCGCGTGCTCGGCTGCCTGATTGGCCAGCCGGGCAAGGCCGTCGCGCCGCTGTTGCTGCTGGTCAACCCGGACGCCGAAGACCGCGACTTCATGCTGCCCGCCGGTGTCTGGCAGGCCGTGCTGGACACCAGCGATCCACGCGGCGCGACCCGCTGGCAAGGCCAGGGCGAAGCGCCCGTGAAGCTGGCCGCGCACAGCCTGATGCTGTTGGTCGCTGCCGGCACAGAACTGCAGTTCTAGAAAAATCCCGTTGCGCTTTCACCCTGGCAACCAGAAAATGCGCAAAGTAGCAGCCAAATTTGCTACTGAATCAATAGCTGCTTGCGCATGCACCACCTGCACAAGCGGCCTGTTTAATGCTTAAACCCTGATTTCTGGCCACGGCGAGCAACAAAAGCCTTCTGCATTTTTTAAATGGACACCCCATGACTTTTCCCCGCGCCAGCGGCGTGCTGCTACACCCCACTTCATTGCCCGGCCCGCATGGCAGCGGCGACTTTGGCCCGGCGGCCTACCACTTCGTCGACTGGCTGGTCGCAGCCAAACAAACGCTCTGGCAAATCCTGCCGCTGGGCGGCATTGGCCCCGGTAATTCGCCTTACATGAGCAGCTCGGCCTTTGCCGGCAACCTGCTGCTGATTGACCTGGCCGAGTTGCAGCAACGCGGCTGGCTGAGCGAAGCCGACTTGTTGCCAGACGCCAGCTTCAACGACGACCGCATTCAGTTCAATGCTGTCGTGCCGTGGCGCATGGTGCGGCTGCAACAGGCGGCGGCACGCTTTGCGCAAAGCATCAGCGCGGCAGACCAAGTGGATTTTGCCGACTTCTGCCTGCACCATGCCGGCTGGCTGGAAGACTACGCGCTGTTCATGACGCTGGACGAACTGCACGGCGAATGCGACTGGAGCGACTGGCCGGCACCGCTGGCGCGCCGTGATGCCGCCGCCTTGCAACAGGTTTTCGCCGAACACGCCGAGCGCATCAGCTTCTGGAAATTCGGCCAGTGGTGCTTTTACCGGCAGTGGAAAAACCTGCGCGCCTATGCCAACGAACGCGGCATCAAGATCGTCGGCGACGCGCCGATTTTTATCGCCCTGCAAAGCGCCGAAGTCTGGGCACGGCAGGAACTGTTCGAGCTGGACGAGTTTGGCCGCACGCTGGTGGTGGCCGGCGTGCCGCCCGACTTTTTCAGCGCCAGCGGCCAGCGCTGGGGCAACCCGCTGTACCGCTGGAGCGCCCATGCGGCAGAGGGCTATGCGTGGTGGATCGAACGGGTGCGGCGCATTTTCGAGCTGGTCGACATCGTGCGCATTGACCATTTCCGGGGTTTTGCCGGCTACTGGGAAATTCCGGCCAGCGAACCCACCGCCATCCGGGGCCGCTGGCTGCCCGGCCCTGGCGCGGCGCTGTTCCACGCGATTGAAGCCGCGCTGGGCGAATTGCCCATCATTGCCGAAGACCTGGGAATCATCACACCCGACGTGGATGCGCTGCGCCATGAATTCAGCCTGCCCGGCATGCGAATTTTGCAGTTTGCCTTCAACGAGGACGGCGACAACACCAACGCCTATTTGCCGCACAACTTCGACATCAACACCGTCGTCTACACCGGCACCCACGACAACAACACCACGCAGGGCTGGTGGCAGGACGCGTCACCCGCCTTGCGCCAGCAAGTGCTGGACTACCTGGGCGCTGAAAACGACCATGACATCCACTGGCAGATGATTCGCGCCGCCAGCGCCAGCGTCGCCAACACCGCCATTCATCCGCTGCAGGACGTGCTGGGCCTGGGTGCTGAGCACCGCATGAACCTGCCCGGCCAGGGTGAGGGCCACTGGGAATGGCGTTTCAGCTGGGCGCAGGTGCAGCCCGGGCATGCCGAGCGGCTGGCCCGGTTTGGCAGGCTGTACCGGCGTGAGTAAATGGCCGGGCAAGGGAATCTGTGACTTGTCCGAAAACGGCTGGTCCCACGCCCTGTCCGCCCTATCATGGCCGCATGACGACACAAACCGCCCTGCTGGCAAATGCTGGGCGTGCAGGCGCTCAAGGCGCCGGCCAGGGAAGCCAAAAAGGCATCGCTGGCCTGGAAACCGTGGCGCAGCTATGCCATTCGTGCCTGGAGCGGCTGGCTGGACGCTGGCATCGTCGCAACGCGGTCCATCCTCGCGCCAGCAGCAAGCGCTGTCATTCCGGGCTTGACCCGGGATCCATCAATGAGCGATTAGACGCGCCATGGAACTGCCAGCCGTTTGCCAATCGGTCCTGGTTTTGGGCACTGTGGATTGCGGGTCGAGCCCGCAATGACAAAAAAACTTTGCCAAACAAGAGACACTTCAGGACATCACCATGAAATTTGACAAATCCATCGTCCAGACCAACATCCCGAGCCCGCTGGGAACCATCACCATCGCTGCCTCCGCCAAAGGCCTGACCGGGCTCTGGTTTGCTGAAGGCCAGCGCTATCTGCCCACTGATCTCACCGGATCAGCAGCCTGGCCCGAAAACGCCGATCACCCGCTGCTCAAACAGGCCAGCCAGCAACTCGGTGAATATTTCGCCGGCCAGCGCAGCCGGTTCGATGTGCCACTGGACCTGCGCTGCGGCACGGCTTTCCAGCAATCGGTGTGGCAGGCGCTGCTGGCTATTGCCCAGGGCGAAACCGTCAGCTACGGCGAAGTCAGCCGCCGCATTGGCAAGCCGGCGGCGGTGCGGGCCGTGGGCGGCGCTGTCGGACGCAACCCGGTCAGCATCATCGTGCCCTGCCACCGCGTGATGGGAAGCAAGGGGACGCTGACCGGCTACGGCGGCGGCTTGACGCGCAAAACCGCCCTGCTCCGACTTGAAGGCGCGCTGGCGGAGCGCCTTCTTTGAACACCCGGTCTTCTGCAATGAGCACGCCCGCCGGCGTTGCAGCGGCCAGACCGAAAAGCTGGATCACTGACTTCATGCTGCTGGCTGCCATCTGGGGCTCGTCTTTTCTTTTCATGCGCATGGGCGCGGTCGAATTCGGCGCGCTGCCGACTGCTGCCGTGCGGGTGGCGATTGCGGCACTGTTCCTGTTGCCGCTGGTGTGGCTGCGCGGCTTGCTTCCAGTGCTGCGGAAAAACTGGAAACCGGTATTTTTCATCGGCCTGCTCAACTCGGGCATTCCGTTTGCCTGCATTGCGTTTGCGCTGCTCTCCATCAGCACCGGCTTGTCGTCGATCCTGAATGCCACGGTGCCCATGTTTGGCGCGCTGATTGCCTGGATCTGGCTCAAGGACAGGCCCACGGCGTCGCGCATTCTGGGGCTGGTGATCGGTTTTGCCGGCGTCGCGCTGCTGGCTTGGGACCAGGCCACCTTCAAAGCCGGCAACCCGGGCGTGGCGCCGGGCTGGGCCGTGCTGGCGAGTCTGCTGGCCTGTGCCTGCTACGGCATCTCGGCCAGTTTCACCAAACGTTATCTTTCCGGCCTGCCGCCGCTGGTCACGGCCGCTGGCAGCCAGATCGGCGCCACGCTGGGGCTGGCCTTGCCGGCGCTGTGGCTATGGCCTGCACGCATGCCGGGCGCGTCGGCCTGGCTGGCGCTGCTGGCTGTGGGCGTGGTCTGCACCGGCATCGCTTACATCCTGTTTTTCAGGCTGATTGAAAATGCCGGCCCGGCGCGCGCGCTGTCGGTGACGTTTGTGGTGCCGGTGTTTGCGGTGCTGTACGGTGTGCTGTTTCTGGGCGAGTCGGTCACGCCATGGATGGTGGGCTGCGCCGGCGTGATTGTGGGCGGCACGGCGCTGGCCACCGGACTGCTGAAGCTCGGGCGGGACCGCACCCCGGCACGATGAAAGGCACAGCATGAGTTCTGCACGCAAGATCAAACTGAAGCTGAAGGCGCCAAAACCGCGAAATCCGCTGGTGGCAGCGGCCATCCAGCGCAAGGCAGGCGCGCACCGCAAGTCGGCATCGGCCCTGCGGCACGCAGAAAAGCAGGCACTGAAAAAACAGCTGCGCGAGGGCTGACCCAGGCCGCCCGGCCTATTGCAAGGCCCCGGCCACCACATTGATGCTGAGCGCCAGCACCAGCATGTTGAAGCCAAAGGACAGCACGCTGTGGACCAGCGTGAGCCGGCGCATCTCGCGCGAAGTCACCTGCACATCCGACACCTGCGAGGTCATGCCGACCGCATGGGCGTAATACAGAAAATCGAAATAATCCGGGTCCAATCCGCCCGGAAATTCCAGGCCCGGCCCGTCGGGCTCATTGAGCTTTTCTTCCTGGTAGTAAGTGTGGGCGTAGTGAAACGCAAACATGGTCTGGATGAACAGCCACGAGGCAATCAGCGCCACCACCGACACGGCGATGTGCAGCGTTCGCTCGACGCCTGTCAAATCCTTTCCGTGCTGCATCATGACCACAATGGCCGCGACGCAGGCCATCGTGGCCAGCAGCATCAGCAAAAACAGCACCGCGTTGGGTTCGTCCTGCGCCTGCGCCCGTTCGCGGGTCCGTCTGGCGTCAAACCGCTCGCACAGCCACCAGGCCAGCGCCAGGTAAACCGCCACGCCCACGCTCCACCCCAGCAGGCCGCGAAACTGCCAGACCAGTGGCAGTGGCAACGCGGCGGTTGCCAGACCTGCCAATAAACCATAAAGCAGGCGCTGCGGGCCGTTGGTCTCCGAGGGATGTTTGCGCATGGCCCCGATTGTGGCCCGAGCCGGCACCGGACAATAATCAGGGCCCGAATCTGCCCGACCGACCGATCGCCATGCCCTTTAAAAAAAGCCGGAAAAAAGTTCACATTGCCCGCCGTGGCGTTTTTTATTCGCTGATTCTCTGCGGGGTGATCCTGCTGCTGGGCGGTGTCGGCTTCTGGTTGCTGGACCCGGGTGTGGAAACGATTGCTGACGGTCTGTGGCTGGCCTTCACCACGGCGGCCACCGTGGGCTATGGCGATATGGTGCCCAGCACCCACGCTTCGCGCATGTTTGCCGTTTTGGTGGTGTTGATGGGGCTGGCGGTGCTGTCGCTGGTCACCGCATCCCTGGCGGCGATTTTTGTCGAGAAAGATGTCGAGGAAGGCGAAGAACGCCAGATCGAGCACGAACTGATGCGCGAGATCAGGCACCTGCGCGAAGATGTGCAGCGCCTGCGCCAGGAAATTGCGGGCCATAAAACGGTGCAGCCCGTGCTGGCCGCGCCTGATGCAGACGCAAAATAACCGCTTTTTACCGAATCAAGGTGCGTGCCTTCTGCAGGCGACTGATTGACTGACTGACTGGACATGGACTCATCGAACACCCCCGCCCACCTCGCGCCGCAACTGACACCCCGAGGCCACCTGCTGGCCGCCCCGCAGAACGATGCAGCGCCGCTGGCCGACGACCTGCGCCAGACCCTCGTGCCGTCTTTTGCGCTGGGCAGCGGTCATGGCCTGCTGCAACTGGGAAGCACGCAGGTCGGTCGCGTCCTGCCGCCCGCCTGGGCCTGGTGGCGGGATGTGGCTGTGCGCTATGTCACCGCCCTGTGCGCCACGCCCGAGGGCGGCGACATCGCGGTCGCCACGCCCTCGGCCGATGAGTTCACGCGACTCATCGCCGACACGCCGCCCATGACGGGCGCGGAATACCTGACGCCCGAGGTGCTGGCCGTGTTGTGGCAGGCAATCGATGCCGCCCTGCGCCAGGAACTGACCGCCGCCCGGGTGCCGCTGCAGGAGTTCCTCAAGGCACGCCATCCGGCCTGGAATCTGGTCGGCCGTGTGCATTTCAACCTGGCGGAAAACCGCAAGGACCCGGACGCGCCGTTCGCCTTTCTGGCCACCTACACCGCGCGCCTGTCGGTCCATGGCAAGGCGCAGCACCAGCCGCTGTCGCAAGCGCTGGCGGAATTTTCCGGCGGCCGCAGCCGGGCGCAACTGCTGTCCCTGCTGCTGCCGGTGCAGCGTGCCGCAGAGCACTGCGACTGGCTGCGCGAGATGGTCGAGGCCGGCGACATTTACCACCCGCTGCGCTGGACAGCCGCCGAGGCCTACCGCTTTTTGACCGATATGCCGAAGCTCGAAGCCGCCGGCATCATCGTTCGTGCGCCTGGCGTCTGGCGCTCGGGCCGGCCGGCGCGTCCGGTGGTGAAAGCCAGCATCGGCACGCGTGTGCCTTCCCTGCTGGGCAAGGATGCGCTGCTGGACTTCAGCATGGAAGTTTCCCTGGATGGCGAGAGCCTGAGCGAAGCCGAGCTGGATGCCTTGCTTGAGGGCGGCGACGGCCTGCAGCTGATTCGCGGCCGCTGGGTCGAGGTGAACAAAAAGGCGCTCGAACGCATGCTGGAGAGATTCAAGGCGATCGAGCAGGCCGCGGCAGAAAACGGCCTGCCCTTTGCCGAAGCCATGCGTCTGGTGGCGGGCGCGTCCATGGAAGAAACTGGCGACGGCCTGGACGCAGACTGGTCACAGCTGGTGGCCGGCCCATGGCTGGCCGAAACCTTGCAGGGTTTGCGACAGCCCGAAGGCCTGGCCCGGATCAACCCGGGAGCAGAACTCAAGGCCAGCTTGCGGCCCTACCAGCAGGCGGGCGTGCAATGGCTGTATCTGCTGACCCGGCTCGGGCTGGGCGCCTGCCTGGCCGACGACATGGGGCTGGGCAAGACGATTCAGGTGCTGGCGCTGCTGCTGGTGCTCAAGCGCGAAAGTGCCGCATCGCAACGCCCCAGCCTGCTGGTCGCGCCCGCTTCGCTGCTGGCCAACTGGGCGGCGGAAGCCGAGCGTTTCACCCCCGGCCTGCGCCTGCTGATTGCCCATCCGTCGGCGATGGCCACCGCCGATTTCAAGGCGCTCAATGCGGCGCAACTGGAGGGCGTTGATCTGGTCATCACCAGCTATGGCGCGCTGCTGCGCCAGCCGGTGCTGCAGGACTTTGACTGGCGGCTGGCCGTGATCGATGAGGCGCAGGCCATCAAGAATCCGGGTGCCAAGCAGACACGGCAAGTCAAGAAAATCAAGGCGCAGTCACGCATCGCGCTGACCGGAACGCCGGTCGAAAACCGCCTGTCTGATTTGTGGTCGATTTTCGATTTCACCCACCCCGGCCTGCTGGGAACCGACAAGGTATTTGCCAAATTCACCAAGCGGCTGGCGGCAGCCGAGCATTTTGGCCCGCTGCGTGCGCTGGTTCAGCCCTACATCCTGCGCCGCCTGAAGACCGACAAGCGGGTGATCAGCGACCTGCCAGACAAGACCGAACTCAAGGCCTGGTGCCTGTTGAGCCCGGTGCAGGCAGCGCTCTACCAGCAGTCGGTGCAAGACCTGGCCGATGCGCTCCAAGACACCGAAGGCATCGGCCGCAAGGGCGTGGTGCTGTCCTTTTTGATGCGCTTCAAGCAGATCTGCAACCATCCGTCGCAATGGCTGGGCGACGCGGCTTGGAACCCCCAGGACAGCGGCAAGTTCGCTCGTCTGCGCGAACTGGTCGAGGTGATTGCCGCCCGGCAGGAAAAAGTGCTGGTCTTCACCCAGTTCCGCGAGACGACCGAACCGCTGGCGGCTTTTTTAGGCAGCATCTTTGGCCGCGAAGGTCTGGTGCTGCATGGCGGCACGCCGGTGGCCAAACGCCGCGAGCTGGTCAGGCGCTTTCAGGAAGATGAGCAGACGCCATTATTCGTGCTGTCGCTCAAGGCCGGCGGCGCGGGCCTGAACCTGACGGCGGCGTCGCATGTGATTCACTTTGACCGCTGGTGGAATCCGGCTGTGGAAAACCAGGCGACTGACCGCGCTTTTCGCATCGGCCAGCAGCGCAACGTGCTGGTGCACAAATTCGTCTGCCAGGGAACGGTCGAAGACCGCATCGACCAGCTGATTGAATCGAAGCAGCAACTGGTCAAGGACGTGCTGGAGGGCGGCGCAGAACTGCTGCTGACCGAGATGAGTGACCGGGAATTGCTGGACCTGGTCAGGCTCGACATTCACGCCGCGCAGGAAAACTGATCATCAAGGAAAGAAAAAATATGAGCTATTACGGATGGAAACCCTATGTGCCGGTCGCCGAGCGGCGGGCGAAAGCCGAAAAGGCTGCCGCCAAGGCCAAAAAAGCCGGCGCCACCCTGACGCCGATCGCGCCTTTTCGCGGCGCCATCGTCAAGACCTTCTGGGGTAAAGCCTGGTGCGACAACCAGGAGCATTACAGCGACTATGAAAGCCGGCTGCCGCGTGGCCGCACCTATGTGCGCAACGGTTCGGTGATTGACCTGCAGATCACGCCGGGCGAGGTGCGGGCGCAGGTGATGGGCTCCAGCCTTTACGCAGTCACCGTCAGCGTGACGGCGGTGCCCGAAAAGCAATGGAAAACGATCTGCACCGATTGCTCAGGCTCGATTGATTCGCTGGTGGAACTGCTGCAGGGCAAGCTGTCGAACGCGGTGATGGAGCGCATCTGCAAGCCGGGCACTGGCCTTTTTCCGTCACCCAAAGAGATCACATTCAAATGCAGTTGCCCGGACTGGGCGTCGATGTGCAAGCATGTCGCTGCCGTGCTTTATGGCATAGGCGCGCGGCTAGACGAACAGCCGGAGGTGCTTTTCAGCCTGCGGCGGGTGGAGGCCAAGGACCTGGTTCAGCAAGCGGAGGCGGGTTTGAAGCCTTCCGGCAAGCGCATGGCGCCCGGCAAGGTGCTCGACGATGCGCTGCTGGCCGATGTGTTCGGCATCGAAATGGCCGAAGTTGCGCCGCCCGTCAAGCCGACTGCCGCCAAGGTTGCGGCGAAGAAAGCGGCCAGGCCGGCGAACGCCACACCCCGAAAAGTGCCCCTGGCGACAAAAACTGCGGCTGGCAAAAAAGCGGAAACCGGCAAAGTGGCTGTCCCTGAAACAAAGGTGGCGACTTCAGCGGCAACGCCAAAAGCCGGGACAGTCGCAACAAAGCGTGCCCGCGCGCGACCGGCGAAGGATAAGGGATAAGCCCGGCTGAGCGCCTGCAGGGCTGGTCAAACTCTTGCAGGTCAGCTTGCAGGAGAATGAACACGGCAAGGTATTGCATCGCAGATGCGGCAACACCAATCAAACTGAAAACTGAAAACTGAAAACTGAAAACTGAAATCGCCAATGAGAAAGCCGTTGCAAACAAATATTTGCAACGGCTTTTTCATATTATTGGCGGAGCGGACGTCGCTAAAAAGACTGTAGTCGGGCAATCAGGACGGTTTTAGGCATGGCGTTGACTCCGTATGTTGTTGACGCTGACAGGCCAGCGCAGCCTAGGCCCATTGAGCCGATAGACCCATACGCCTGCGTTCGATTTACCCGATCTTGTAGGCGGCGAATCGCTCGTCGAGTTCGGTGCCGAAAGCGTGGTTGGAGTAGTTGCTCAGCACCTTCACTGAGATGGCCAGGACGATGTAGAGCACGTCTTTTTCGGAATAGCCAGCTCGCAAGTAGGCGTCCAGCTTGTCTTGGCTGGGCCGCCCGTTCGCGCGAACCATTTCCTGGGTCAACGCATAAAGCGCGGCCAGCTTGGCATCGGGGATGGGTGTACCTGATCGGATGGCGGAAAGCACGGGGGATGGCACACCTGAAACCTTGTCGGCGATCATGCTGTGCGCCGCTGCGCAATAAGTGCAGCCGTTAGCCTGGCTGACGGCCAGGAACACCACTTCCTGTTCGACGGAGCTAAAGCCCGACTCGCCGCGAAAGAGTAAGCGTCCGCCCAGTACCCGTATTGAAATTCAAGACTCAGTCTGGTGGAGCCACTGGTTGATTTCGGCCACGTCGAATGCGGCAGGGTCAAAC
>NZ_JAXCHR010000010.1:0-138436 GCF_035984465.1 Polaromonas sp. CG_9.5 | reverse complement strand
CGTGTACTTGGCCCTTGATGTCTTTGTCATTTTCGTTTTCCTTGTCTGAATTGAACCACTCAGCAAGGGATACGTTTTCTGGGGGCAAGGTCACTTTTCCCACTCTTTTGAGAATGGATTCAGCCTTCTTTCGAGAGGCATCAGACTTGAACCGAGAGAAATAGTGGTCTGCAATTTGCTTGGCTTCCGCGCCCTGTTTCTGCTTACAAAGCAGCAGGGTCAGGCGGTCGAGCGCATCCAACTCACCGCTGTACCCCTGCTCTTCTGTCATATCGGTTATCACTTGACCGTACAACCCGCCTTCGAGTTTCATGAATGAGTAGTCTTCAAGCTTTTTGATTGAATCCCTCAGCAGTTTGACTGAGGCCTCTGGATCAGACTTCTCCAAGCTAGTGGCTCTTTTTATTTGATCTCTATTTCCGTTACGCAACGCATGGAATTTGCTGTACTGATCGAAGTTAGTGTTCCGGTGTGGGTTTTGTCTATTGAGAAGAGTTTCAGAATGATCGGCCATCAGTGCATCTTTGATCTCCGATGCTTCAGAGCCAGTCAGTTTCTCGTGTATTAACTTGACGTCATAGCTACCTGCCAACTTCTTCCCTACATACCAACTCCAGAGCGGGCTAAGGTCTTTTGACCAAGCACGATCCCCGTGCCCTACGCCTACATAAAAGAGCGTCCCCGTTGAGGAGTAGTGCCCGTACACGTAGTAAATGTGGGGGGCACTATTTTCACTTTTGTCGCTGAATCGGATTGCCGCGTCCTTAGGCTGCTTTCCTGAGGCTGCGGCGAAGAAAACTTTTGCTGTCCGGGCTGCATCCCCGCCCGCCCGATGAGATGCACCTTCCGCGGTGATGTCAAAGGCAGCACAAACATTTTCTAGGCTGTGGGACTTCAACTGAGGGAACTCTCGTTTGAAATACTCCATCACGCAGAAGCTACGATTGTTGACTTCACGTCCAATCCGCTTTGCTTCTGACTTTAAGAACCTCATGTCAAACTCTGCGTTGTAAGCATAGATAGTTCGGTCACCAATGTAGTCCAGGAGTTCAGGGATAACCTCACTCGCGTTCCGAACACTGGAAAGCATCTCATCTGTGATGCCTGTGAGATTGATGATGAATGGAGGTAGCCGACGATCCGGATTCACCAGTTGGCTATACCCCATGTGCTCAGCATTCACCCCACACTTGATGATGAAAACTGCAACCTCAATGATGCGGTCATTTTGAGCGTCTAAGCCGGTCGTCTCAAAATCAATGAAGGCAAGAGAATCGTTAGCAGATTCAACCTCGATTGGTTTTGGCGTTGATTTGACTTTTTCCTGCTGATACTGAACAGTAGCGCCCATATCCTTGCGGTTACTTATTACCTCTTGCTCATATTGAACGGCCTCTAATATTGTTTTAGAGGCACTCCTTTGCTCGTGTGCAGAGGGGGGCTTAACTCTTGAAGAACGTCTAATGATTTCCCAAACAACACAGCCGAAAATAATAGCGCCAAGAAGAAACCAAACCATCTCACATCCCTCTTGTTGTCTTTTTGCTCTTACCAAACATGTTAGCTGGGATATTGAGGGTCAGATTTAAATTGTCTTCAGAAATGCAAGAGCAGCCCCCAAGCCGTACCAGTCGGATTTCCTGCCAAGCCCGGCCGGTAGCGCTGTGTGCCCTTGCGCGTTAACGTGAAGCGACAACCAGATACGTGTGCAAGGGTCAAATACGGCTCCAGTCCAAGGCGGCCTCAAGTTGCAACCCCTTCGATTCATGGAGTTATCGCTTCAAGACCCGATGCGCTGCATCTTGCTTTCGCACAGCGGCCCCGTGGTGGTGAATCTGCCGCGATCTGAGCGCTATGCCTTGCACAAGCTGCTGGTTTTTGGTGAACGGGTGCAGGCCCAGCGTGTTAAAGCGATGAAAGACCTCGCCCAATCCGCCGCTCTGGTGGACTACCTTCTGAAATACGATGCTGCCGTATTGGCGTAGATATGGCCGGATATTCAGGCCTGGGGCCGGGACGGTGCCAGCGGATGGCTCACGCCTTCAAGGCATTGGAAACCTCCTATTCTTCTTTGCACTTTGAAGACAGCATACGGCGCTTATGGGCACCGTGATCGCCATGCGCGCCACGCTTTACAAGCGGAGGGGTGTTGTGCAACCAGCAAGGTCAACTTGATTTAATCTCAATTGAGATACATAATTGATGGCAATAGGAGGTTCACATGGCTACACACACTTCAATGCTCCACATTCGGGTGGACGACGACATCAAGGAGCAAGCGACTGAGGCCTTGACAGCAATGGGCCTATCTATATCGGATGCCGTGCGGCTGTTTTTACGCCGCGTGGTGATCGACCAGGCATTCCCGCTTGAACTCAAGGTGCCGAACGCGCAGACGCTTGCAGCCATGGATGAATCGCGCGCCATGATGGCCAGCCGTCGTGCCCGTTTTGCGACCAGCGACGCATTGTTTGCCGATCTTGAAAAAAACAGCGGCCAGTAAGCGTGCATCCCTGCCGCGGGCAGCGGACTACACCAAGGCATTTCTCAAGGACTGGCAACGGCTGTCGCATTCCGGGCGCTACGACATGGTGCGACTCAAAGAAGCGATGTTGCTGCTCATTGCCAACGATGCGCCCCTTGGCCCTGAATGGCTAGACCACGCTTTGAAAGGGGACTGGGCTGATCACCGGGAATGCCATATAGGCGGAGACTTCCTGTTGATCTACCAAGTAGAAGCCAACTGGATCAACTTCGTTCGCTCTGGCACTCATTCCGAATTATTCAGTCATTGATTTCCTTCTAACCGTTGCATGTTGCACTGTGTTGCTCGGCAACACCGGCTGGTATTTCAGGCCACGCCATCCTCCACCGGAACTCCCCATGACCCACCTGCGCACGCGCGCCGTTCACGCCGGCCAGCATCCTGACCCGGTAACGGGCGCCATCACCACGCCCATCACGCAAAGCTCGGCGTTCAACTACGGCACGCTGGAGCGCGGCGCGGCCATTTTTGCCGGCGAGGCCGAGGGCTACCGCTACAGCCGTTTTGGCAACCCGACAGTGGCGGCGCTGGAGGCCAAGATGGCCGATCTGGAGGGCGCGCAGGCGGCCGTGGCGTTTGGCAGCGGCACGGCGGTGACCTCGTCGCTGCTGCTCGGATTGCTCAAGCCGGGTGACGAAATTGCCTTTTTGGGCCCGCTGTATGGCGGCACTGAAGGGCTGTTCCGGTCGCTGGGCGAGCGATTCGGCATCAAGGCGGTGGACGCCACGCACTCGGGTTTGGCCGCCTGTTTGACCCCGGCCACGCGCATGGTCTGGGTTGAGACGCTGACCAACCCCGGCCTGCGCCTGCACGATCTGGCCGAAGTCGCGGCGCTGGCGCAGGCGCGCGGCATCCTCACGGTGGCCGACAACACTTTTTGCACGCCCTGCCTGACGCGCCCGCTTGAGCTGGGCATTGATCTGGTGATGCATTCCATGACCAAGTACCTGGGCGGCCACGGCGACGCCACGGGCGGTGTGGTGGCTGGTGCGGCGGCGCTGGTGGCCGCAGTGCGTAAAACCGGGCTTGGCCATGTGGGCGGCAATTTGTCGCCGCAAGAGGCATTTTTGTTTTTACGCGGCATCAAGACGCTGCCGCTGCGCATGGCGGCGCACTGCGCCGGGGCAGCGGCGGTGGCTGAATTTTTGGCGGCCCATCCCGCCGTGCGCGCCGTGCATTACCCCGGTTTGACCAGCCATCCGCAGCACGCGCTGGCGCAGCGCCAGTTGCAAGGCGGTTTTGGCGGCATGGTGACGTTTGAGCTGCTGCGCAACGAGCGGGCGGCTGCGGCCCAAGTGCTCAATGCCTTGCAGCTGTTCACGCAGGCCGTGTCACTGGGCGACGTGGACAGCCTGGCCTGTCACCCGGCCAGCACCACGCACAGTTTCGTCTCGCCTGAAGCGCGCGCCGCCGCCGGCATCAGCGAAGGCATGATTCGCCTGAGCGTCGGCATTGAGCACCCCGATGACCTGATTGCCGACCTGGCGCAGGCGCTGCAACCGCTGGCTTGAATGCAGGGCTGCTCTTTGCCTTGATGGCCGTTCAACGCGCCGTTTTGGCTAAAATTGATGCAATAAATGCTTAGAGTCCAATAGATACGGGCGCAAGCTGCTATGAAAAACAGAGCGTATGGTCGTCCTGCATGACGCTGATCCAGACCATGAAAGCGCTGCTGGAGCTCAGTGGGGCACTGCTTCGGCCACCTCGACTTGAACTTCTGAGCCGACTTCGGCCTCTTGCCCATGCGCCTCGCCCGCAAAGCGGAACGCAAACGCCGCAATCGGCGGGCCCAGGGTTTCAAACACCGTCACGGCGCCCAGAACGATGGCGGCAATGGTCGGCGCCTGCGCCGGAAAAAGCCCGCTGCTGGTCTGCACCAGGCCAATCGCCAGACCCGCCATCGGAATCAGCAGCAGCCCGCTGGCAGTGCCCGAGCGCAGCGGCTTTTTAAACACGCGCAGCATCACGGTGGCGCCGATCACCTTGGCCAAAGACCGCACCAGCACCAGCGCCAGCACGGCGGGGGCGAATTGAATCAGCTCGTGCAAATGCAGGCCCGCGCCGGCAAACACAAACAGCACGATAAAGAACAGCTCGAAAGCCGGGCCAAATTCAATGTCCGACGTGACCGCCTTACGCTCCATCGTCTTGATGGCCACGCCCATCACCAGCGGCGCAAACAGCGGCGACAGCTTGAGTTCGCTGGCCAGCGCAATGCTCATCATGATGGCGCCTATCACCAGCGCCAATTTGTACTGTGCGGCGCTTTGCGTCTTGATGGACACCACATGCAGCGCCCAACCCATCGCCAGCCCCAGCAGCAGCGAACCCAGCAATTGATAAAGCGGCTGAAACACCGCCACCGTCCAGTTGGCGCCGCTGTCGTAGTGCAGCAGCGGCAACGCAGCAGAAAAAGCGATGAACGAAAACAGGTTGTTCAGCGCCACCAGCGTCTTGGTTGACTCCGTGACCACGCCGGCAGCGTTGACCTCGTGCGCCACATGCAGCAGCACCGCTGGCGAGGACGACACGGTGATGGCCGCCACCAGCACCGAAATGGCGAACGGCACGCTGAACAATTGCAGCGCGCCAAACACCACCCCGAAGGTCAGCCCGCTTTCCACCAGCGACGTGATGATCAAGGAGGGCGAATGCCGAAGTTGCTTGATGTCCAGCGACAGGCCGAGCCTGAACAAGATGAGCGCCAGTGCAATGTCGATCAGCACCCGTGAATTGGCGATGGTCTGCGCGCTCAACAAGTCCAGCACGCTCGGGCCGCACAAAAACCCCACCAGCATGAACCCGGTAATGCTCGGCAGCCACGACACGCGGTGCGAGAGATAACCACCCAGCGCGCCGACCAACAGGACCAGGCCAAAGGCCAGAAGTGGGGTAAATTGCAAAGGCCAGGCGGGCAGATAGTCCATGAATTGAGTGCGGGGGGTAAGGTGAATGTCGGGAGAGGGCGCTGGGCCGGGATTTTGGCATAGGCGCTGATGCGCGCAAACGCTCTGCCAGCGGCCAAGCGCGGCGCAGCCTGCTCAAGGCCTGCGTGTGCATGGCGTAATACCTGCCCGCCGTAGGCCCAAAAAGCGGCAGCGACGACTGGCAAGGCGACAAGGTTCTCGGCAAAGGCCCCCAAGGTGCGCTGGTCAAGCGCAAGTCAGGCATGGCACTTCACTGGCGATGAATTCAGGGGGGTGACATCTTCGAAATTACAAGAATCATGGTCAGCCGCACACAGGTGCTCAAGCTTGGTTGCAATTCATTTTTGAAATCAAAAGAGTTACGCCTTGACTTCAGACAAATCACGGCCACACTTGGCTTTTCGACATTGCAGTTGAAACTTCTTGTTTTTGCTGCCGAAATTTGTAAGTGGCTAACCGCTGACTTCCATGGAAATCAGATTGAATCCTGTAATCATCAGCAGATGGTTTGCTCAGGGTAGAGGTGATTGAATGACGCCACATAAAGATATGCCCTCTCCAAAAAGCCATGAAATCCCGCAAGAACTGGGCCACATGCTTCGTGAAGCCAATCAGCACTTGGTGATTGCCTCCTTGCGGGCGCAGGATTTGCAGGCTCAGGCAGAGGCCTCCGTGGAGCGACAGACAGAATTTTTGTCGATGCTGGCACACGAGCTGCGCAACCCGTTGGCGCCCATCGCGCTGGCCGCTGAAATGCTCGGAAAAATCTCCTCGGCCCATCCAATGCTGCCCAACATCCAGCAGGTCATCACCCGGCAGATCGCCCACATGAAGCGGCTACTGGAGGACTTACTCGATGCCGCTCGCGTCAGCAGCGGAAAAATCAAACTTGAAAAAAGCTTGCTGTTGCTGAACGACCTTGTTCAAAGCGCAGCCGAGATCAGCCAGCCCTATTTCATCGCGCTTGACCAGAAGCTGATCGTTGACCTGCCGGTTGATGCCATCGTGCTCTGTGGAGACGGGGTGCGCCTGTCACAGGTTTTTTCCAACCTCCTCATCAACGCCAGCAAGTTTTCGCCACCTCAGGCGTCAATCACCGTGTCAGCGCGCCCGTGCGCAGACGGGACGGTGCGCATTTGTATCAAGGACCACGGAATCGGCATTGATCCAAAAGTCCAGCCCTTTATTTTCGACCTGTTCACGCAGGCCACCAATACGCTGGACCGTACACAAGGCGGACTGGGTATCGGACTGTCCATGGTGCGCACGCTGGTGCAAATGCATGGTGGCAGCGTGAAGGTGCGCAGCCAGGGAGTGGGTTGCGGCAGCGAATTCATCGTTGAGCTTGCGGTGTCTGAGCAACCCATCGCCTCCGAAGACCTCCCGATCATCCATGCGTATCAGGCCCGCCCTTGCCGGATACTGATCATTGAAGACAACATCGATGCCAATGAAACCCTTAATAGCTGCTTGACGTTCGATGGCCATGTTGTTGATTCCGCCTACAACGGCCTTGACGGGCTTGCCATGGCAAAACACGGTCTTTACGACATCGTTGTTTCCGATATCGGCTTGCCGGGTTTGACGGGCTACGAGGTGATACGCCGAATCCGGGCGCTGCGGTTGGTGCCCGAGCCCTTGTGCATTGCCATGACGGGTTACGACCAGCCACACTCCGTAGCCAGCGCTCAGGAAGTCGGTTTCGACCACTATTTAGTCAAGCCCGTTTCCCTGGAAATGCTGGAGGCGCTTATTTCAAAAAATTTCCCTTCAGACGCCATCAACTGACCCATGGAAACGACTGAACCTACGCGCGACCAACTGATTGAAGCGGCACTCACCCATCATTCTGAAACGGTGGCGAACGCTACCCTGCAGCTTTGGCAGCAACTGGCGCCCCCACTTATTTCGATCATTGGCGAGGGCGGCTTCAATCCGCTTTACACGCGAAGCCTTCGCCTGGTGTGCCGGCGCCACCCCTGGATGGCGCCTGAACTCACAAAATCTGCCCTCCAGGAGCGATTTACTGATTTGCAGGCCTGCCTTCAGCGGCAGGATGCATCGCAAGCCCTATTGGGCAGCCTGGCGCTGTTCACCATTTTTCTGGATGTGCTAGCTTCATTGGTTGGCGAGGAGTTGACAAGTCATCTTTTGCACTCGGCCTGGCGCAAAGAGACTACCGAAACACCCGCAAAGGATTTTCAAAAATGAGAAAAAAAGTAACCATACGCCAGCTGCGCACGGGTGTGCCCGGGCTGGACGAACTGCTGGGTGGCGGCATACCGGAGTTTTCCTTCAACCTGATTGCCGGCACGCCCGGCTCGGGCAAGACTACGCTGGCGCACCAGATCATGTTTTCGCTGGCCAATCCGGACCGGCGCGCGCTGTTTTTTACCGTGCTGGGTGAGCCGCCCCTCAAGATGCTGCGCTACCAGCAGCAGTTTTCCTTCTTCGACATCGACAAGATCAACACCTCGATCAAGTTCGTGAACCTTTCAGGCGACCTGCTGGACGGCGACTTTGACCGGGTGCTGACCCGCATCCTTGAAGAGGTGGAAAGTTTTTCGCCCAGCCTGGTGTTTGTGGACTCTTTCCGTTCGGTGGTGCAGTCGGCCAAATTGGCCCGTGACGACAGTACCAGGGGCTTGCAGCACTTTATCCAGGCACTCGGCGTGGAAATGACCAGCTGGCAGGCCACCACCTTTCTGATTGGCGAATATCTGTCGCAGGAAGAATCATCCAGCCCGGTGTTCACCGTGGCGGACGGCATCATCTGGATGCTGCAGGATGTTCACCGCGATGCCATGGTGCGCAAGCTGCAGGTCGTCAAGATGCGCGGCCAGGCACAGCGCCCCGGACTGCACACGTTTCGCATCAATGACGATGGTGTCGAGGTGTTTCCACGCGCCATTCTCAAATTCGGCGACAGCCTGACCAGTGAAATATCCAGCAATCAGCGCCTGACCATGGGTGTGCCTTCACTCGACAAGATGATGGGCGGAGGCCTGCCGGTGGGCTATTCGCTGCTGGTGGTGGGCCCGAGCGGCTGCGGAAAAAGCGTGCTGTGTACCGAGTTTCTGGACGAGGGTGTGCGGCTGGGCGAACCGGGGGTGATTGCCGCGTTTGAGAAAAGTCCCAGCCAGTTGATCAGCAGCCGGCTCCAGGCGCTGATTGAAACCGGCAAGGTGTCGGTCATCGACACGCGCGCGCTCGACTTGTCCATTGACGAAACGCTGCATAGCCTGGTCAGCCTGATCAAAAGAACCAAGGCCAAGCGGGTGGTGATTGATTCGCTGTCGGGCTTTGAGCTGGCGCTGGCGCCCGTTTTCCGCGAGGACTTTCGCGAGTCGCTGTACCGGCTGACGGCGGTGCTGACCAACATGGGCGTGACGGTGCTGATGACTGCAGAACTCGAAGACCGGTACACCGATCTGCGGTTTTCTTCGTACAGCAATGCGTTTCTGACCGATGCCATCTTAATGCTGCGCTATGTTGAACTTGCCGGAAGGTTCAAGCGTGTGATTTCGGTCGTGAAGGTTCGGGGCAGCAACCACAGCAAGGATATTTGTTTCTTTGACATCGACAAAGACGGCATCACTATTGGCGAGCCGCTGACGAACTACCGTGGCATCTTGTCAGGCCAGCCCACCTTGATGGACGAGTCCGCCGCCGAATCTCCGGTCTGAGTTGGCGCCCAGACCCTGTCCTGCATTCAGCGGGCGGGGTCTTTTCCCTTACGCCTTGACCGGTTGCGCAACCGGTGCGTGCGGGAGTTCGACGGTAAATACCGTGCCGGAATGTTCGTTCGACGCCACCGTGAGGGTGCCGCCGTGCGCCGTGGTGATTTCCCGGGCAATGAAAAGTCCCAGTCCCAGGCTGCTGGAAGGCGCGCCTTCCTGCAACCCTGCTTCCACCGAGAGCTGAACCAGGGGATCGAAAATCGCCTGCAGCGACAGGGCAGGAATCACCGGGCCGTGATTGCACACCTGTACCGTGATCGAATTGGTCTTGCCCAGGGCCGTGATAGTGACCGCGCGAGTGTCGTCGCGGTACTGCGCTGCATTGTTGAGCAGGTTTGAAAAAAGCTGCTGCAGTCGGGCACTGTCGAAACAGCCCGACAAATCCCCCGATGTCTCCAACTCAAAAGGACAGTCCGGGTAGCCAGCCTGGGCGTCGTCCAGCGCCGCCTGGCAAATGCTGGCCATGTTCTTGGGCCGCAGGGTGATCGGTATGCCGCTTCCCAGCTGCGTGCGTGCGTATTCCAGCAAATCTTTGACCATGGCGGTCATGTTGGCTGCGCTCCGGGCCACGCGAGCGCCCATCTCCCGGGTGCCTTCCGTGCCAATGGCGGGCCGCATCAAATAGCTTCCTGCCAGCTTCATCGTGAACAGCGGGCTGCGCAAGTCGTGTCCCAAAATGGCCAGGAAGGTGTCGCGCGTGCGGTCGGCGTTTTCAGAGTAAGTCACCACCGATTCGGCCAGCGCCTGGTCCATGGCTTCGTTGAAGCGCATCATGTCGGTCGCGCTTTCGGGCGTGCCCAGTTCCAGGTGCGGCATCCACAGCCGCAGCACGGTGGCACGCAAGGCCCGGTATTCAGCGACGAGCTGGGTCAGCGTGAAACCGCTGGCCTGGCGCAGCGTGCCGTGAATGGCTGCCGCGCTTTTCTTGTTGACGTTGTCATCGGTCTGGCCTTTTGACTTTTCAGTCTGCTGCGCTGCCGTCTGGTGCGTGTCAAGGTCAACGACGATTGCCTGCAGGATTTCGCCGGCATGGTCCCGCAGGATGTAATTCTGCGGGACAGGCAATGCCGGAAACAGCGTTCGGGCAAAGCTGTCCCACTCTGAAAGAATCTGCTCAAGATGGGTGGTAATGAAAGTCGAGAGTTTCATGGGTCATTTCGTGGACTCATCAAAGAAGGGCGGGGGTGATTTTCTGGACAATGCCTTGCTGGCAAAATATTTTCAGAAGTTACATTTTATGAATTTTTTTGTTTTTGATGGTTTTCAAGGCGATTCAAACAACTGAAAAACAAAAAGAGCCTGTTTTCGTAACTATCCAGGTGTTCCCTGAGAACTCACAGCGCTTTGCGCACCATCATCCGTCAACCCGCAAAGGCGGGTATCCAAAGCCGCTCGCATGGCCTTTGCGAACTTCGCTACTGGATGCCCGCCTTCGCGTGAATGACAAGGCTCATCAGACGCTGATTAATTACCTGTTTTTTAAGAAAACAGGCCCTACCGCTTGCCCATTCTGTGGTTGTAGCTATAAAAAATATAGCATTTTATCAAATCTTCTGTTGCGCGCCTGATCTTCAGGCTGCTTTCAGTCGCGGCTTGGCCCGCTCGCTGGCGTGCAGCCAGGCGCGGCGTAGCACGGCGGGCGAGCGGGTTTCTTCGGGAATCAGCAGGTATTTTTGCGCCCGCATGGCGCTGCCCACACCGACCTTGCTGGTCAGCACGGTCATCGGAATGGCCAGCAGCAGCGGCAGGCCGACGGGCAGCAGCCAAACCAGCGCGCTGGCGTCAATCAAGGCAATGCCGGCGGCGAGTGCAACGATGACCAGGCTCATCGGGGCGAGTTGCTGCAGCGCATGCTTCCATGGCACGGCGGCGGCTTCACGCGGGGGCGATTTCCAGTCCAGCTTCAGGCCGGTCATGGCGACGACGACGAACAGCGAGTGGGCGACCATGCGAATCGGCGCTTGCAGCAGGGCGATCAGCGTTTCCAGCAGCGCGCTGCGCAGCAGGCTGGCGGTGCCGCCATAGGCGTTTTGCTGGCCCTTGAGCAGTACCGCTAGCAGGCCCAGAATGCGCGGCAAGAACAGCATGCTCAGTGTCCAGGCCCACAGCGAGATCAGCTCGCCGGGCAGCACGTTCCAGTCGCTCACCATCGGCGAACCCGACAGCCACAGCGCCGTGCCCAGTGTCATAAAGCACAGCCAAAGCGGCGCAGACAGATACGCCATCGCGCCGGTGGCAAACATCGAACGATGCACCGGGTGAATGCCGGGCTCGGCAATCAGGCGCGAGTTTTGCAGGTTGCCCTGGCACCAGCGGCGGTCGCGCTGCAGCTCGGCCAGCAAATCAGGCGGTTGCTGCTCGTAGCTGCCAATCAAATCGGCCACCAGCCAGACGTGGTAACCGGCGCGGCGCATCAGCGCGGCCTCGACAAAGTCGTGCGACATGATGCTGCCGGCCATGCCGCCCGTGCCCTTGATGCGGCTAAGGGCGCAATGCTGCATGAAGGGCTCAATGCGGATGATGGCGTTGTGGCCCCAGTAGTGCGACTCGCCCATCTGCCAATATTGCATGCCCAGCGTGAACAGCCGGCCCGTCACGCGCGAGCCAAACTGCTGCGCGCGCGCATGCAGCGTGACATGGCCGATGGCCTGGGTGGCGGTCTGGATGATGCCGGCCTTGGGGTTGGCTTCCATCAGCTTGACCATGGAGACCAGGCAGTCGCCGCTCATCACGCTGTCAGCGTCCAGCACCACCATGTAGCGGTAGTCCTTGCCCCAGCGGCGGCAAAAATCGGCCACATTGCCGGCCTTGCGGTCGCTGCGGCGCTTGCGCAGGCGGTAATAAACCTCGATTTGCGGCTGATCGGGCTGGCTGGCGAGTTGCGTGCGCAACGCTTCCCAGGCGGCGCGCTCTTGCTTGATGAGGCTGGCGTCGTTGCTGTCAGACAGCACGAACACGTCAAACGCCTGCGTGTGACCGGTCGTGGCTAGCGACTCGCAGGTGGCGCGCAAGCCGGCAAACACGGTGCGCACGTCCTCGTTGCAGATCGGCATGATGATCGCCGTGCGGGTGGATTTGTCCAGCGTGTGGTGCTGCACCTGCTTGCTTGAGAGCGTGTGCGCGTCGCCAAACAGCGTGACGTAAAAGCCCATCATCGCCGTCATGAAGCCGGTGACCACCCAGGCGGACAGCAGTGAAAACAGGGCCAGCTGGCCGTATTGCAGCCAGGCGTTGTCGTAGTCGGGCTGCATGTCGGCAAACAGCAGGGTTGCCATCACGGTGCTGATGACGGTCAGCAGCAAAAATACCGTGCGGCGGCGCGTGGCGGCGCGCTGCCAAGGCTCCTGTGCCTCGGCTTTGTCGGCTTGGGGCGCGCTTGCGCCTGTCAGCTTGAGCAGCGGCAGCAGTGCGGCGGTGCCCAGACTGTTCCAGAAACCCCGCCACGGACGCGGTGCCATCGAGCCGCGATGCACCGGCGGTGCCGTGACGGCGTTCGGATGGCGTTCCTCGCGCAGCAGGCTGCGGCGATTCTCGGTGCGATTCAATTGGTGATCAGGTTGGTCCATGTTTCGCTCAGGGTGTGGTTGTTGTTTTGCAAAAAGGCGCGCAGCTCTATGGGCTGATTGGCCTGGGCGGGGTCAGTGGGTTTCAGGCGCTCGACGCGCAGCGTCATGCGCCAGGCGCCGGTAGCCGGGTTGCGGTAGGCCAGGCTTTCGACCACGCGGGCGTTGGCGCTGGCCGTGGTGACGGCCTCGACCTTGGCATCGTCTAGCAGCGCGTCCAGCGCCGGGCCGGCAAAGTCAACGACAAATTGCACCTGCTGGCCCAGCGCATCGGCGCCCAGCTTGTGGTAGCCAATGCCCCGGCGTGACTGCGTGACCCAGCCGTTGGGTGGCAGCTGTTGGTTTTTGCCCTGCCAGGCAATCTGGTAGGCCAGCTCCAGCGGCTCGCCGGGAGCCGGCATTTTTTCAGGCACCCAGTAAGCGGCGACGTTGTCGTGGGTTTCGTCGGGTGTTGCAAATTGCAGCAGCTCGACGCGGCCCGCGCCAAAGCCATTGAGCGGCGTGACCCAGGCGCTGGGGCGCAGTTCGTAGCGCGCTTCGGTGTCCTCAAAACTGTGGAAATTGCGGTCGCGCTGCATCAGGCCAAAGCCCTTGAGGCGCTGCATGGCAAACGAGGTGACCAGCGGCTTGGCCGGGTTTTGCAGTGGCCGCCAGAGCCATTCGCCACCGCCTTTGCCATCGTCAGTGGCAACCATCAGGCCGTCCGAGTCATGCACCTCAGGCCGAAAGTCGCCGGGCCGGGGCTGGTTCTCGCCAAAGAAAAACATGCTGGTCAGCGGCGCGATGCCCAGCGTGGTCACTGGCTTGTCGGTGGCCCGCATGTAAATGCGCGCATGCACTTCGGTCACGGTTTGCTCGCCCGGCTTGACGTCGAAGCGGTACGCGCCGGTCATGCGCTCGGAATCCATCAGCGCATAAATCGTCAGCGGGCCGCCTTCAACGGCGGGCTTTTCCAGCCAGTAGTCGGTGAAGCGCGGAAATTCTTCTTTTGCCGGGCCGGCCGTATCGACCGCCAAACCGCGTGCCGACAGGCCGTAGCGCTGGCCGGCACCCAGGGCGCGAAAATAGCTGGCACCCGAAAAAACAATCAGCTCGTCTTTGTAGGTGGGCGAATTGAGGTTGCTGAAAAAGCGCACACCGCCATAGCCAATGTCGCCCCAGTTTTTTGGCGACAACTTGTTTTTGCTAAAGTTGAACCGGGCCGCATCGTAGGGCAGGCGCTTGACGCCAGCGGGCGTGATTTCATTGACCCGCACCGCGTCGCCGTGTCGGCCAACATGGAAGAAATTGGCTTCATACGCCAGCTTGTCGGCGCGCCACAGCGTGCTGTCGGGCTTGAAGCGAATGTCGCGGTAATCGTCGTAGTCCATCTGGGCCAGCTCGGGCGGCACGGCCTGCTGCGCGGACTTGAAAGGAATAGCGGCGCGCTGGCTGGCCAGCGCGCCCACATCATCCAGGCTCCAGGCGTGCGCCTGGGCGGCGAAAAGAGAAAGTGCGACGGCCACCACCAGCGCAGCAAAACGCACAGAAGACGTTCGTTGCGGGCGGCAGGGCGCATGACTGAAAAAAGCTTGCATGGATTGACTAGGGCAAACCCTGTGCCAACTTGAAAAAGCTTTTTTATATCAATGACTTGCAACCGTTTTTGATTTTTCTGGCGCGAATACCAAGAAAATGGCGCTGAAAAGCCCGGTTTTTGTCGCCAATCAGCGACAGTATTCAGGCTTGATTTGAAAAGTCTTTTCAAATCAACGGCTTGCCTTGTCGCTAAAAAGCGACTGGCAATTTACTCGGCAGCCAAACTGACGCCGTCGCCTTTGAAGTGGCCCGGCGTGAGGTCGTGCTTTTGCATCAGGCGGTAAAACTCGGTGCGGTTGCGGTCGGCCAGTCGGGCGGCGTCGGCCACGTTGCCGTCGGTCAGCTTCAAGAGGCCGACCAGATAGTCGCGCTCAAAGCGTTGCTTGGCCTCAGTAAACGTCAGCACCTGCACGCTGGGCGAGCGCAGTGCGCGCTGCACCAGCGCCAGCGGCACCAAGGGCGTGGTCGAGAGCGCGCAGACCTGCTCGACCACGTTGTAGAGCTGGCGCACATTGCCCGGCCAGGCCGCCAGGCCCAGGGCTTTGAGCGCTTCAGGCGCAAAGCCGCTCAGGCGCTTGCCGTACTTGGTCGCCAGCGTGACCAGAAAATGGTTGGCCAGCAGCGGAATGTCTTCGCGCCGCTCGGACAGCGGCGGCAGCGTGAGCGTCACGACGTTGAGGCGGTAATACAGGTCGGCGCGAAAGTCGCCGGCTTCCATCGCCGCGTCCAGGTCGCGGTGCGTGGCTGAAATAATTCGCACATCGACCGGAATCGACTGGCTGGCACCCACGGGCCGCACTTCGCGCTCCTGCAGCACGCGCAGCAGCTTGACCTGCAAGGCCGGCGGCATGTCGCCAATTTCATCCAGCAGCAGCGTGCCGCCGTCAGCCGCCTGAAACAGCCCCTTGTGGTTGCTCACGGCGTCGGTGAACGCGCCCTTGACGTGGCCGAACAGCTCGGATTCAAGCAGCGCTTCGGGAATCGCGCCGCAGTTGACGGCGATAAACGGTTTGCTGGCGCGGGCGCTGGCCTGGTGAATGGCGCGGGCCAGCAGCTCCTTGCCGGTGCCGCTTTCGCCGCGCAGCAGCACGCTGGCGTCGGAATGGGCCACCATTTGCGCTTCGGCCAGCGCTTCGGCCATGCGGCTGGAGCGGCTGATGATGTGAGTCTGCCAGGCTTGCGGGCTGCCGCGCTGGGCCACATGCACCGGCGCGCTCAGGGCCAGCGCTTCGGCAATCTTGTTGAGCAGCGCCTTGCCGTCAAACGGCTTGGTCAGGTAGGTGAAAACGCCGCGCTCGGTGGCCTCGACGGCGTCGGGAATGGTGCCGTGCGCGGTCAGCAAAATGACCGGTAGCGACGGGTGCTGGGCGCGAATCTCGTCAAACAGCGCCAGACCGTCCTTGCCGGGCAGGCGCACATCGCTCAGCACCAGCTGGGGGCGTTCCAGCTGCAGCTGCGTCAGCGCCGCTTCTGCCGAGGTGACGGCGGTGACGCGGTAGCCCGCCGCCGTGAGCCGCATGGTCAGCAGGCGCAGCATGTCGGCGTCGTCATCGACGACCAACAGGTTGAGGGCGGTGGGTTGGGGGGATTCGGTCATGGTGCGGTCGGGCGGGCACGGTTGGCAGGTGCTTGAGCAGCGGGCGTGTGGGGCCGGCTGGTCAAGCTGCGTTCAATTGCCTTCAGCGCCTCCAGCCTGTCCTGGGTTTGCTCCAGCCGGCGCTGCGCGTCACGCGTTTGCTGGGTTTGCTTGTCAAGCAGGTCTTCAAGGCGGCGCTGTTCGCCGTAGCGGGCCGCCAGCAGACGCGCCAGTGGGTGCAGCGCTTGGGCTTGGGCATCGGTATTGACGAGCAGGCGGCTCAGCAATTCTTGGGCGCGTGTCAGTTCGGAGGGCTGGCGCAACTGGCTGAGTGCCAGTGCCAGTTGCAACTGGTCGAGTGGCACCACCGGATGGTTCAGCCGCGCGACTTCCTGACCGAGCTCTGTGGCCGACAGCGTGCGCACCCGGTCGGCGTAGGCCAGCGCCCGGAGCAGCCCTTCGTTGGCCGGTGCAGGGTTGGGTGCGGCGAGAGGAGGGAACGCCAGCTTGCCGGGTCTTGCCGCCGGCGGCATGGCGGTTGTTGGCGTGGCGTCCGGCGCGAGTTTAGGGGCGGCCGGAAGCGTGCAGCCTGTCAGCAAGGCCGTCGCCAGCCAGCCGCCTGACGCCCACAAGCGCCTGCGGGTGGCCTGCGCAAAAAAATCAGCTTTTAAAAACATGCGGAAACTCGATTCTGAAATGGGTGCTGGTGGCGTCGGGCAGCAAGGCAATGCGTCCGCCGTGGGCAGCAATGTATTCCTGCACGATGGACAGGCCAATACCGCTGCCGCGCACGCCGTCCTCTGGCTGGCGTTCGCCCCGGTAAAAGGGCTCGAAAATGCGTTCACGGTCGATGGGCGCGACGCCGACGCCCTGATCTTGAATGTCCAGTTGCACCACGCCGGGTTGCTGGCTCAAGATCAGTTCGATGGTGCTTTTGAGCGGTGAATAACGGATGGCGTTGGACAGCAAATTGGCCAGCGCAGTGCCGATTTTTTCGGGGTCTACGTCCATCTTCAGCGGCTCGCCGGTGACGGTGACCGTCAGTTCGCGGGCACGCCACTGCAGCCGCTGCGCCTCCACCTGGTCTTCTATCAGTTGCCGCAAATCGACGGTTTGCCGGTGCAACTGGCGCGCCTCGAAGGCAGCGGTGTTGAAGCGCAACAGGTCTTCAATCTGGCTTTGCAGCACGTCGGTGTTGTGTTTGAGAATTTGCGCAATCTCGCGCTGATCCTGGCTCAAGGGGCCGGCCACGCCGTCTTCCAGAAGCGACACGCCTTCACGCAGCGACGCCAGCGGCGTTTTAAGTTCATGCGAGATGTGGCGCAAAAAGCGCGACTTGTCAGCGTCCAGCTCCACAAGCCGCAGCCGCAGCCAGTTCAGGCGCTCGCCGACCAGCGCCAGGTCAGCCGGGCCGGCAATCGCAATCACCCGGTCAAGCCGGTTTTCGCCCAGGCCGACGATGGCGTTTTCCAGCCGCTTCAAGGGGCGGGTGAACCACATGCCAAACGCCAGCGCCATCACTACCGCCAGCACCAGCGCGCCGATGACTTGCTGCGCCAGCCGGTGGCGGCTGGTTTCCAGCCTGCCCTGCAGCGACACGTTGCGTTGCTGGATGGTTTGCTGCACCTGCATGGCAATGGCGGTGTTGATGCTGTCGAGTTCGCGAAACTCCTGCGCCAGCTGACGGTCGCGCTCCAGCGCGGTATCAAACGGGCCGGTCAGCAAATCCTGCATGGTTTCGAGGTGTTCGCGCCAAGGCTGCGTCTTGGCGGCGGGGATTTCCTCGCTGGCCAGCCGCATCAACAGCTTGCCTGCGTCGCGGGCTTCGTCCCGAAAGCGTTGCCGCAACACGCGGTCGTCGAGCACCACCGACTGGCGCGCACTGCGCTCCATCGACACGCTGCGCTCACGCAGCGACTGCGCCGCTCCGCTCAGGTTCAGCGCGCGCGCGGCGTTGTCGCGGCTTTGCACGGTCAGGTCTTCAAGTGCAAACAGCGCCCGCAACGAGGCCGCGCCCAGCAACGCCGCCGTCAGCAAAAAAGCAACGACCAGCAGTTGTCGAAACGAAAACCGCTGCAGCATGGACCTGGCGCGTGGGTGCAGAGCGGCAGGCTCAGGCGGCAACGGGCTCGTCTTGCTGCGTCAGCACTTCGCCGCGCAACGAGCGCTGGCTGGTCTCGGTAATTTTTACATCGACCATCTGGCCGATCAGGCGCGGCTGGCCTTTCAGGATGACGACGCGGTTGCACTCGGTGCGGCCCATCAGCTCGGTGGTGTCTTTGCGCGCCGTGCCTTCGACCAGAATGCGCTGCACCGTGCCGAGCCGGCTGGCGCTGATGGCGCGCACGCTGTCGTCGAGCACGGCTTGCAGGTGCTGCAAACGCTTGAGCTTGACCGCGTGCGGCGTGTCGTCCGCCAGATTGGCCGCAGGCGTTCCGGGGCGCGGGCTGAAGATAAAGCTGAACGACGTGTCGTAGCCGACGTCATGCACCAGCGCCATCAGCTTTTGAAAATCTTCTTCGGTCTCGCCCGGAAAGCCGACGATGAAGTCGCTGCTCATCGCCAGATCGGGCCGGATGGCGCGCAGCTTGCGAATCGTGCTTTTGTATTCCATCGCCGTGTAGCCGCGCTTCATGGCCATCAAAATGCGGTCTGCGCCGTGCTGCACCGGCAAGTGCAGGTGGTTGACCAGCTTGGGCAGCGTGGCGTAAGCGTCAATCAGGCGCTGGGTAAATTCGTTCGGGTGGCTGGTGATGTAGCGGATGCGTTCAATGCCCGGAATGTCAGAGACGTATTCGAGCAGCGTCGCAAAGTCGGCGATTTCCGCCGTGCCGCCCATCGTTCCGCGATAAGCGTTGACGTTCTGGCCCAGCAGCGTGACTTCCTTCACGCCCTGGTCGGCCAGACCGGCCACTTCAACCAGCACGTCTTCAAACGGCCGCGAGACTTCTTCGCCGCGCGTGTAAGGCACGACGCAGTAGCTGCAGTATTTCGAGCAGCCTTCCATGATGCTGACAAAAGCGCTGGCGCCTTCGACACGCGCAGGCGGCAGGTGGTCGAACTTTTCGATTTCAGGAAAGCTGATGTCGACTTGCGGCTTGTTCAGCCGGGCGCGGCTGGCCAGCAGTTGCGGCAGGCGGTGCAGCGTTTGCGGGCCAAACACCACATCGACATACGGTGCGCGCGCAATGATGGCCGCGCCTTCCTGGCTGGCGACGCAGCCGCCGACGCCAATCAATACGCCTTTTTCTTTCAGGTGCTTGACGCGGCCCAGGTCGCTGAAAACCTTTTCCTGCGCTTTTTCGCGCACCGAGCAGGTGTTGAACAGGATCAGGTCGGCTTCTTCCATGTTTTGCGTTTTTTCGTAGCCTTCGGCGGCATGCAGCACGTCGCTCATCTTGTCCGAGTCGTACTCGTTCATTTGGCAGCCGAAGGTTTTTATAAAGACTTTTTTGGACATAATTTGCTACTGGATTGATAGCTGCTTGCGCAGGTAGGCCGTGCGCAAGGGGCTGATTTGATTAAAAAATTGCAGGAAAAAGGCGGGCCGGCCTGCGGCCACGCCGCTCAGTTCGGTTTGACGGCGGCTGGCGCGCCGTCGCTGCTGCCAAAGCTGAACCATGAGGCTTTGCTGTTGGGGCGCTTGAGCCGGGCTTCTTCGCTGTTGAGAATCCAGACTTCATGGACATTGCCAGCCGATTCGCGCAGGTAATTGACCACCACTTTCTGGTTGACCAGCGTGCCCGACATGACCAGCATGTTGTTGGTGTCGCGGATGCGTGCGCCGGGCGAGAGCCGGTCGGGCTTGCCGTCCAGGGTGATGACGGGCGGGGCTTGCACCATCAGCTCGCCGCGCAGGGCGGCGGGGGGGAAGTTCCGGACAGCGTATCCGGCGCCGGTGGTGTCGTGGGCGCAGGACGCCAGGAAGGCCGATGCGGCCAGAACGGCCACGGTGACTAGGGTGTGCGGTGTGCAGCGGTTCATGGTGTACGTCCAGAGGCTGGTGAAGAGGGGAAACAGCGCATTATCTCAGGCGGTCTTTTTTGCGGTGCTTCAGGAGGATGTTTGGCGCGTCGAATGCTTTTGGTGTACTTGGCGCTTTGCGTGTGCTGGTGTTTCTGTGACGGATTTTGTGTTCGTCGCTTTGTGCGCTTTGCTTGGGCTGGCTGGCCGGGGGGTGCCCGGCGGCAACTCACTTGTCTTTTGCTTCGCCAAAAGAAAGTAAGCAAAGAAAAGGCGACCCGGCTGGCTGGGGCCCTTCGGGCAACCTGTGCTGACCCGGCAAAGCGGGGGTCGAGCTCGAACTCGCCTTCGGCTCAGACAATCGCTCGCCCTGATCCCGCTTTGCCGGGTCATAACAGGCCCAGCCAGAACGGGTGGGGCCGGGTGCGGGGGCAGAGACGGGCGCCCGGAGCGGGCGCAGGAACGGACTCGGGATGGTTTGCGGCTGGCTTGCTCAGGCGGCTTCGGCCAGCGCCGCGCCTTGCCAGCGTTTGGCCAGGTTGTGCGGCACGTCGAGCAAATCGAGCGCGCGCGCTACGCTGTGGTTGACGATGTCGCCGATGGACTGCGGGTGCAGGTAGAACGCGGGCACGGGCGGGCAGATGACGCCGCCCATTTCGGTCACGGTGAGCATGTTGCGCAGGTGCATGGCGTGCAGGGGTGACTCGCGCACCAGCAGCACCAGGCGGCGGCGCTCTTTGAGCATCACGTCGGCGGCGCGCGTGAGCAGGTTGTCGCACAGGCCGTGCGCCACTGACGCCAGGGTGTGCATCGAGCACGGTGCAATCACCATGCCGCTGCAGGCAAAAGAGCCGCTGGCAATGGCGGCATTGAGGTTGTCTATGTCATGCACATGGTCGGCCATGTCTTCGACGTAGCGGCAGTCCATGTCGAGCTCCAGCTCGATGTTGCGCCAGCCGGCGTCGGACACCACCAGGTGCGACTCGATGCCGGGGGTGTCGCGCAGCACTTGCAGCAGGCGCGCGCCGTAGACGGCCCCGCTGGCACCCGAGATGCCGACGATGATGCGCCGTGGCGCGGAAATGTGGGCGAATGCGGTGTTCATGGGGATGGCGCGCTGCTGTTGAAGGCCTGATGGAGTGAGGAGTTTGTCATGTCAAGGGATGGCTTTGCGCTCGGTATTTCAGTTAATAGATCGGCGTTTACACGTTCAAGCACGGCGGTGGCCTGCTCCAGGTCAAAGTCTTCATGCTGACGTTTTTTAACACCGTATTGTTGCAGCTGGTAACGCCGTTCCGGCGCGATGCCGTGGCGAGCCAGGCTGCTTTTGACGCAGACCAGCGGACAGCCGTCGAGCGCAATGATAGACCGACCCGGGTCCGCAGTCTTGAGCAGGCCGGGAACGTCGCCGCCGACACCGGCAATGCACGGCATTTTCAGCTACGCCGCCGCCGTCTGATAGCACTGAGACAGGGTGGGCAAGTGGGGGGCTGCGCTGGAGCCGCCCGCGCAGGCATACGCCAAAGGACGCGGCTGGGTTTGCGCGCTCATAATTTCGCTTTCGAATGCTATGCCGTCAAGCGCGCCAGCACCGGTTGCGACCCAGATGGCTGGCCGGTGCAGGCAAAGTCAAAGGTCAGGCGGGACAGCCGCGCGCCCACGGGGCAGGGCATTTCAATACAAGACAAGAAGACGCTGTCATTTCAGCTTTGTGAGTCAGGCCACGTAAAACAGGATGGTGAAGAAGTGGCAGAGGCTGCCGCCCATGACAAACAGGTGCCACAGGCCGTGGCCGTGGCGCACCCGTTGATCCAGCACATAAAACACAATCCCCAGCGTGTAACAAGCGCCCCCTGCTGCCAGCCAGGCAAAGCCCGCCGGCGTAAGCGCCTTCCACAGCGGCAACACCACTGCCATCGCCAGCCAGCCCATGAGCACGTAAATGATGAGCGACAGGATGCGCGCGCCTTTGGCCCACCAGATTTCCTGCACGATGCCCACCAGCGCCAGCGCCCAGATCACGCCAAAAAGCCACCAGCCCCAGATGCCGCGCAGGGACACCAGCGCAAACGGCGTGTAGGTGCCGGCAATCAAGAGGTAAATCGAGCAGTGGTCAAACTTTTGCAGCACGTGCTTGGCCGGGCCGCGCACGCTGTGATACAGCGTGGAAAACACATAAAGCAGCACCAGCATGACGCCGTAGACGCTGAAGCTGACGATTTTCCAGGGGTCGCCCAGGCGCGCCGCCATCACGATCAGCACCACCGAGCCGGCCAGCGCCAGCGCCGCACCCACCAGGTGGCTGATGCTGTTGAAGCGCTCGCCGTCGTACATCGCAGGCTCAAGCCGCGAACGGCAATTGGCGCGCCAGCTGCTCCACCGCGCGCATGTCGTTGGCTTGAACTTCAAAATTGCCGATGGCGAAAGTCTGGTGCAAGGTGTCCACTTTTACCGCTTATGCAACGAAATATGACGCATCAAGTCTTTCCAGTGATTCAGTGGCGTTGGTCGCGCAACGCACAGCAGGTTGGCCTGCGCAGTAATATAACTTTACAGGCGCGATCAAGACAGGCTGGTTTGGCGCGGCTGCTGAATCAAATTAACACAGTACCTATGGGCCTGAAAACAACTGACTTTCTTCTGACGGACACTGAACTTGAGGAAGTGAACAGCTACTTGCGCGCCAAGGCAACGGCACACAGCCGCGCAGGAGAAGACCCGCCCGATAGCGTTCGTGTGATGTTTGAGTTCAGCCCCGTTTTCGGGCGTGACGTGAGCGTCTATTTCAATGGCGCTGTCAATGGTTATTGCATCACTGACTGGCGCACTGAAAATCATGAAACAAAAGCCTGAAGATCCCAACGACCCGCCGTGCCATGAGAGTGCCGAAGAGTGCTTGGCACAGTATGGTTTTTTTCTGAATGACGACTTGCAGGGAAGTCTGGAAGGCATTGATCTGGCCGCACAACTCGCAGACATTTTTAAATCCATGCAGGAAGGGCCGCCGTTTGATCCTGAAAAGGCCGAAGGGTGAGAATTTTTGTGCCAACGTCCAATGCGTTCCCGGCACGGTAAATTGTTGACTTACCCATGAAAAAGGCCGCTAGGGAAATGTCCTTAGCGGCCTTTGTCTTGACTGGTGGTGATAGGTGGACTTGAACCACCGACATCAGCATTATGAATGCTGCGCTCTAACCAACTGAGCTATATCACCGAAAGATCAGGATTATAGCCAGTTAAAACGGCCTTTTCAGCGATGGGTAAACGCTGGCTTGCGTTTATTGACGAAGGCGTCCATGCCTTCTTTCTGATCTTCAGTGGCGAACAGGGCATGGAACAGGCGCCGCTCGAACATCACGCCATCGCTCAGGCCGCTTTCAAAGGCGCGGTTGACGGCTTCCTTGGCGGCAAAGACGCTGGGCTGGCCGTAGCTGCAGATCATCAAGGCCGCGCCCAGCGCCTCGTCCATCAGCTTGTCCAGCGGCACCACGCGGCTGACCAGTCCGGCGCGCTCGGCCTCGCTGGCGTCCATCATGCGGCCCGTCAGCGCCAGGTCCATCGCTTTGGCCTTGCCGACGGCGCGCGGCAGGCGCTGCGTGCCGCCGGCGCCCGGAATGATGCCGAGCTTGATTTCAGGCTGGCCGAATTTGGCGTTGTCAGCGGCAATGATGAAGTCGCACATCATGGCCAGCTCGCAGCCGCCACCCAGCGCAAAACCACTGACAGCCGCAATCACCGGCTTGCGGATGCTGCGAATTTGTTCCCAGTTGCGGGTGATGTAGTCGTTGTTGTAGACATCGGCAAAGCTGTAATTGGCCATCGCACCAATGTCGGCGCCGGCGGCAAAGGCTTTTTCGCTGCCGGTCAAAATGATGCAGCCGATGCTGTCGTCGGCGTCAAAAGCCTTCAGTGCGCTGCCCAGCTCGTCCATCAGCTGGTCATTGAGCGCATTGAGCTGCTTGGGCCGGTTCAGCGTCACGATGCCGACCTGGCGCGAATCCGGGCCTTGGGTAGAAGTCACTATCAGTTCATACGTCATGGGTCTGTCCTTTTGGAAAATTGAATCATGCCATGCCGGTTGGGCGATGACGGTGCCTGCAGCGTTTTGCCAGGCGCTGTGCTGCCGGGCACCCAGCGCCGGGTTTGTCAGGCTTGGGGGTCGAGCCAGTCGTTGACCCGGGCTGCGTCCCTGACCGTCAGCCGCCAGGTGGTGAGCGCCGGCGGCAGCGTCAATTCGAGCCGCATCAGGCGCTTGTCGCGTGCCACCAGCGCAATGACTTTTTTGGCGCTGCCTGCGTAAAGCGCCAGATCGTCAAGCCGGCTCATGCGCCAGCCGCCCGTCGCCGCAGCGGCGCGGCTGGCCGATGGTTTTGCGGGCAATTCCAGCCCCAGCCATTCGTCGCCTGCAGCAAAGCCTGCCTGCTGCGCCGCCCCGCCGCGCAGCACGGTCTTGATGTGCAGGCCCTGGCTTTCGCTGACGCGCAGTCCCAATTGTTGGGCCATTTGCGCCGGTTCTTCCAGCACATTCACGCCCTGCAGATGCAGCAATTCCTTCAGCGGCAGCTCGTCCCGCCCATGCACCCAGCTGGCGAGTTCGGGCGCGAACGAGCGCAAGCCCAGCGTGTCAAGCACCTTCGCCACGTCGGCTTCGCGCATCGGGCCGCCCTTGCAACGCCGCCACAGGGCGCGCATCACATCGTCCAGCGTAGCGCCGTGCGTGGTGCGGCCTTCGGTGCGCAGCGTCAGGTCCAGGCAGAGCGCGATCAGCGCGCCCTTGGCGTAGTAGCTGATGGTGGTGTTGGGGGTGTTTTCATCGGGCCGGTAGAACTTGACCCAGGCATCAAAACTCGCCTCGGCCACCGACTGCACCAGCCGCCCTGGCGCTTGCTGCACCTGGTTGAGGGTGGTGGTCAGCAGTTTCAGGTAAGCGGCGTTGTCCAGCAACCCGGCGCGGCGCAGCATCAGGTCGTCGTAGTAGCTGGTGAAACCTTCAAAAAACCACAGCAGTTCGGTGTAGTTTTCGCGGTCGTACTGGTAGTTTTCAAATTCGGCCGGGCGCAGGCGCTTGACGTTCCAGGTGTGGAAATACTCATGGCTGATGAGGCCGCGCAGCGTGGTGTAGCCGTCAGAGGTCTTGGCATCGCCCAGACGCGGCAAGTCTTTGCGGGTGCAGATCAGCGCGGTGGAATTGCGGTGCTCCAGGCCGCCATAGCCGTCGTCGACGGCGTTCAGCATGAACAGATAATTTTCGTGGGGCGGCTTTTTGCTGCCGTGCCAGAAGCGGATTTCTGCTTCGCAGATTTTTTGCGTGTCGGCCAGCAGCCGTGCGCCGTCAAAGCTGGCTGACGCGCCGGCCACCACAAAGCGGTGCGGCACGCCCCGCGCGGTAAAACTGCCGCTCCAGAAAGCACCCATTTCCACCGGGCAATCGACCAGCTCGTCGTAATCGCTGGCCTGGTAACTGCCAAAACCCCGGGTGTTGATTTTTTGCGGCGTCAAGCCGGTGGCAACTGACCAGCCGGCCAGGGCGCGGGATGCGGGCAATTCCAGCACATGCGGCGATTTTTCCTGGCCTTCGACCCGCAGGCACACACTGGTGCCGTTGAAAAAGCCGCGGTTTGCATCCAGCCAGGCGGTGCGCACCGAGTTGTCGTGGGCATGCACCTGGTAGCGCAGCACCAGCGGCTTGGTGGGCGTGCAGATGATTTGCCAGCTGGATTTTTCCACCTGCGTCACCACCGCGCTGCCCTTGCCCTGCTGCGCCTGCAAACCCTGCAGGTTTTTGGCGAACTCGCGTACCAGGTAGCTGCCCGGAATCCACACCGGCAATGACACGCGCTGCAGCGCGGCAGGCCGGGCAATCGTCAGCGTGACCTGAAACAGATGGGCGTGCAGGTCGCCAATCTCGACGCGGTAATGATGCGCAGGCGGAGCAGCGGCCCGCTTGTCGGCGCGTTTGGGCGTTGAGGTGGTCGAAGATTTCGGGAGTGGGGAGATGGTAGAGGCGGGCATAGGTTTGCAAGGGTAATGCAAACCGCGCAGCGCGCCGGCGGGCGTCAGGTGAAAGACGGTGTCTGAATCACGTTGCGCAGCAGCTCTTCCAGGCCATCCCAGACAATTTGCACGCCCAGGCACAGCAAAATAAAGGCCGACAAGCGCAGGAAAATCACCGATCCTGCATCGCCCAGCGGCTTGAGCAGACTCTGCGCGTACTTCAACGCTAGGTACAGCACGATGCCGATCACAAACAGCGCCAGCACACCGCCGCCCATGCGCGCCAGCGACAGCGCCAGCTTCTGGTCGTGCAGCGACACGCCGACAGTGATGGCCGCCGCAATCGAGCCGGGGCCGCAGCTGATGGGAAAGGTCAGCGGGTAAAACGCCTGGCGGCGCGCATGCTCGACCGTGAAGGATTCAGCCAGTTCGGTGCGCCGGTCGTCGGTGGCATGGTTGGCATTGAGCAAGCGCCAGGCCGTAGAGGCCACAATCAGCCCGCCGCCCACGCGCACGATGGGCAGCGAAATGCCAAACACGTCCAGCACATAAGAGCCGACCAGCATCGAGCCGGTCATCAGCGCAAACATGTTGCGTGCAATGCGCCGGGCCAAGAGCGCGCGCGTGCTGACCGAAGCACCGTCGGTCAGCCCCAGAAAGATGGGCGCCGTGGCCGCCGGATTCAGGATGGGCAGCAGCGCGGCCAGCACAAACAGAAAGCTCTTGCCAAACAGAATCAGTAATTCAATGAACACATGCCGCTTTCGTCGCCAGTTGTCTGTCAGGGGCCGGGTGGAAGGTGCGCGAAGACAGCCTGATTTGCTATGAAAATAAGAGCTGTCAGCGCATGCAGGACGTGCGCTACAAGCACTATTTGCTTATAAAAAAGACCGGCAGGCCATAAAACCTGCCGGTCTGTGCTTATTTGCCTGCGGCGCTGGCGAGTTGCTTTTCAATCTCTGGCGCGCTGATGGCACCCGGCACGCGCGTGCCGTTGGCAAAAAACACCGTGGGCGTGCCGGTGATCTTGTACTTTTTGCTGAATGCCAGGTTGCGCTCCAGCGCGGTGGTGTCGCAGCTGGCCTTGGCGGGTGTCTGCTCGCGCATCATCCAGTCGAGCCAGGCTTTATTCTTGTCTTTGGCACACCAGATGTTTTTCGATTTTTCGACCGAATCCGCGCTCAGGATGGGAATCAAAAAGGTGTGAATCGTCACGTCGTTCACTTTTTGCAGGTCACGCTCAAAACGCTTGCAGTAACCGCAGTTCGGGTCTTCAAACACCGCCAGCTTGCGCTTGCCGTTGCCGCGCACCTGGGTAAACGCGTCTTTCAGCGGCAGGTCGTCAAAGTCAATCGAGCTGAGTTTGGTGACGCGCTCTTCGGTCAGGTTGCGTTTGCCCTTGGTGTCAATCAGGTTGCCCTGAATCAAAAAGTTGCCTTCGGCGTCGGTATAAAAAATATCGCTGTCGACGCGGATTTCATACAGCCCGTTCATTGGCGTCTTGCTGACTTCGTCGATTTTTGACAGCGCTGGCAAACGTTCGGCCAGGTTTTTGCGAATCACCGCTTCTTGCGCGAAAGCCGCGCTCAGGCTGCAAGCCAGCAGGCCCGCCAGGCTTACCAGCCTGATGCCGGCGGTCAATTGATTTAGTTTCATGGTGTTCCTGCTGTTCCGGGGTTCAAAAAATATCGGTAATTTCAAATCACAAGCCCGCTGCCTGCCGTGCCACCCAGCGCTTGAGCAGGCTGCTGCGTGCAAACCCTTTCATGCCCCAGTTGCGCAGCATCTGCCAACGGTCATCGGTTTGCGCAAACAGGCCGTGCAGTCCATCGGTCACCGCGCCCATCGCGGCCACATCGGCCTTGCGGGCGCGTTCGTAGCGACGCAGCAGCTTTTCATCGCCCAGCGCACGCCAATATTCGCGCTGCGCCAGCACGCCCGCCAAACACTCTGCATCGGCCAGTCCCAGGTTCAGCCCCTGGCCTGACAGCGGATGCACTGTGTGCGCTGCATCGCCGGCCAGCGCCCAGCCGGTGCCGACCCAGTGGTCAGCGTTGGACAGGGCCAGCGGCCAGCTGGCGCGCTCGCTGCTCAGTTGCAAATTGCCCGCCTCAAGGCCACAAATGGCTTGCAGGGCGGCACAAAAGGCTTCGGCAGACAGCTTTTCAAGCGCTTCGGCCCGCTCGACAGAGACAGACCAGACCAGCGCCACAGAGTTCCCGGCTTCGCCCGCCATCGGCAACAAAGCCACGATATCGCCGTTGGCAAACCACTGGCGCGCCACGCCCATGTGCGGCAAATCAGAGTCCAGCCGGGCGGCAACGGCTTTTTGCGGATAGGGCTTGACGGTCCACTGCACGCCAAACTCATCGCGGCTGGTGCTTTTCTTGCCTTCGCAAACCACCGTCAGCGCGGCTTTGGCGGGGGCGGCCACGAGTTCGATCTGCGGCTGGTAGCGCACGGCCTGAATCAGCTGCTGCTCCAGCGCGGGCACATCGACGATCCAGGCCAGTGCCTCTTGGCCAACGCTGTTGGCGGTGAAATCAATCTGGCCGCCGTCGTCGCCCCAGACCTGCATTTCCTTGACCGGCGTGGCAAACGGCGCTTCGGGCCAGACCCGCAGCGTTTCCAGCAGGCTGCGCGACGCACTGTTCAGGGCGTAGGCCCGCACATCGGGGGCGGGCGGCGCTGCCGTGGCGGGCTGGGTGCGGCTGACCAGCGCCACGCGCAAACGTTCACGCGCCAGCAGCAGGGCCAGGGTACGGCCCACTACGCCGTCGCCACGAATACAGACATCAAAGGTTTTGGACATGCCCCATTTTAGGAGGCAGTGCAAAATCAGCAGTTTGAGGGGCGACCCGCAGGATCGTGTCCGGCGCTTCAGCTCTTCGGCATTCCTAAAGGCAAGGCAAAAGTGAGCAATTCAATGAGCGAAATTCAGGCGGCTTCTGTGCGTGACGTGGCGGCGGATTCACCGGCCGATCTGGCCGCCGTGATTTCCCGGTTGTATGTGTATCCGGTGAAATCGTGCGCTGGCGTTGAGGTACAGCAGGCGCTGCTGCTCGAAACCGGGCTGGAATTTGACCGCGCCTGGATGGTGGTGGACGCAAACGGCCATTTCCTGACGCAGCGCGAACTGCCGCGCATGGCGCTGATCCAGCCGCAACTCAAGCATTACGAGATGGTGCTGCGCGCCCCCGGCATGCTGGCGCTGCACATTGCGCTCGACAAAGTCGAAGCGCCAGTGCGGGTAAAGGTCTGGAATGACGAAGTGGCGGCCTATGACATGGGGCCGATTGCCGCGCAGTGGTTCACTGATTTTCTGGGCACGACGGCGCGCCTGGTGCGTTTTGACCCCGAGGGCAAACGCCTGAGCAGCCTGCAGTGGACTGATGGCATTGAGTCGCCGAACCAGTTCAGCGACGGCTATGCGTTGCTCGTCATCAGTGAAGCGTCGCTTGATCAGTTCAATGAAAAGCTGGTAGCCAGAGGCCACGCGGCCGTCGGCATGGAACGCTTTCGGCCCAACATCGTGCTTGGTAATCCCGCCAAGGGCGACAAGGTGCTGCCGCACGATGAAGACCGGCTTGAGCTGCTGCACATCGCTACAGATCAGGGCGAAGTTCAGCTCAAGCCGGTCAAGCCGTGCCCGCGCTGCCCGATTCCCAATATTGACCCGGCCACGGCCCATAGCAGCCCGGAGGTTGGCGACCTGCTGCAGGCCTACCGTCAGGATGCGCGCGTCAACGGCGCGGTTACGTTCGGCATGGACGCCATCGTGCTGGCCGGTGTCGAGCACTTGCTTAAAGTCGGCCAGCCGGTCGGGGCCAATTACCGGTTTGAGTAGTTGCAGGCTTGCGGGCGGGGCGCTGCGTTCTGCCTGCCGCGCCGGCGAAGTTCGTCAGAAAACGTTGCGCTGGCGGCATCGCATACACTTGCCATCCTGTTTTTGAAGGTACGTCATGAGTCTGAAGTGCGGCATTGTTGGCTTGCCCAACGTCGGTAAATCCACCCTGTTTAACGCGTTGACCAAAGCGGGCATCGCGGCGGAAAACTATCCTTTTTGCACCATTGAGCCCAATGTCGGCATCGTGGAAGTGCCTGACGCGCGGCTGGACGCGTTGTCCGCCATCGTCAATCCGCAAAAGGTGCAGCGCGCCATTGTCGAGTTTGTCGACATTGCCGGTCTGGTCGCCGGCGCGAGCACGGGCGAGGGCCTGGGCAACAAGTTTTTGGCCCATATCCGCGAAACCGACGCCATCGTCAATGTGGTGCGCTGCTTTGAAGACGACAACGTGATCCACGTCGCCGGCAAGGTCGATCCGATTGACGACATCGAAGTCATCCAGACCGAACTCTGCCTGGCTGATTTGGCGGCGGTGGAAAAAGCCCTGCACCGCGTCGGCAAGCTGGCGCGCTCGGGCGACAAGGACTCTGCCAAGCTGGTCGCCATTCTGGAGAAATGCCAGACTGCGCTGAACGAAGCCAAACCCGTGCGCACGCTGGACTTCAGTAAGGACGAGCTGCCGCTGCTGCAGCAGTTTTTTTTGATTACCGCCAAGCCAGCGATGTTTGTCGCCAACGTGGCCGAAGACGGGTTCGAAAACAACCCCTTCCTTGACCGCTTGACCGCCTACGCTCAGTCGCAAAATGCGCCGGTGGTGGCCATCAGCGCCAAGATGGAAGCTGAAATGGCTGAAATGAGCGACGAAGATCGCCAGATGTTCCTTGAAGAACTCGGCCAGACCGAGCCGGGACTGAACCGGCTGATTCGCGCTGCCTACACGCTGCTGGGCCTGCAAACCTATTTCACCGCTGGCGTGAAGGAAGTGCGCGCCTGGACGATTCATGTCGGCGACACCGGCCCGCAAGCGGCTGGCGTGATTCACACCGATTTTGAAAAAGGCTACATCCGTGCCCAGACCATCGCGTTTGACGACTTCGTCACCTTCAAGGGCGAGCAGGGTGCCAAAGACGCAGGCAAGATGCGCGCCGAAGGCAAGGACTATGTCGTCAAGGATGGTGACGTGATGAACTTTTTGTTCAGCTCCTGAGCGTGATTCTGCGTTGTGCCGGCTAAACGCCGGTGCAGCGCTGATTTTCGAGATTTTTCAAACCTTTTAGGCCTTATGCGCAATATCCACGTGCGCAAGCAGCTATTTATTTAATAGCATCAGTTTATTAAACCCGACTCACCAAGACGCCTGCAGCCATGACCGAACCGGTACGACTTGCCAAACGCCTGGCTGAAATGCTGGCCTGTTCACGCCGCGAAGCCGAGCAGTACATCGAAGGCGGCTTTGTTACTGTCAATGGCGTGGTGGTGGAGGAACCCCAGGCGCGCGTGCAGAACCAGGCGATTGTGCTGTTGCCCGGTGCCAGCCTGCTGGCGCTGACGCCTGTCACGCTCCTGCTGCACAAACCCGCAGGCTATGAGTCGCGGGACGCGGCGAATGCCAGCGGCGATGCCGGCATTCAAACCGCCGCCCAGTTGCTGACGGCCGCCAATCATTCGCCTGACGACCGCTCGGGCATCCGGCCGCTTAAAAAACATTTTTCCAGCTCCGAGTTGCTCACGCCGCTGGCCACGGCGGCCAGCGGCCTGGTGGTTTTTTCAGGTGACTGGCGTGTCGCGCGCAAGCTGCGTGAAGACGCCCGCCTGCTGGAGCATGAAGTGGTGGTTGAGGTCAGCGGTGAGATCAGGCCCGGCGGCCTGGAGCGGCTCAACCGCATTGACCACGGTTTTACCTACCGGGGCGCCTTGCTGCCACCGGCCAAAGTCAGCTGGCAAAGCGAAAAGCGCCTGCGTTTTGCCCTGAAGGGCGAAATGCCCGGCCAGATCGCCTACCTGTGCGAAAGCGTGGGCCTGAAGATCGAAGCGATGAAACGCCTGCGCGTCGGGCGCATGTCGCTGAGCCAGTTACAGCCGGGACAGTGGCGCTATTTGATGCCCTACGAGCGGTTTTAAACCCGCCTCAAGCGCCTAGCACGCCCGGAAACGCCCAGATCAGGCTGCCGGTCATCAAAAAATAGCGCAAGAATTTGCCGACGGCCATGTATGCCAGGCACGGCCAGAACGGAAACTTCAGCCAGCCGGCCACCGCGCAAAGCGGGTCGCCCACGACGGGCAACCAAGCGAGCAGGCATGCCTTGGGGCCGAGCTTTTCCAGCCACCGCACCGCACGGCCGTGGTGTGACGAATGGGTGTATTTATTGGCCACCTTGTGCGCGCCAAAGCCGATCCACCAGTCCAGCGCACCGCCCAGCGTGTTGCCGACCGTGGCGACCAGCACAGCGGGCCAGAACATGGCCGGGTTGAGCTTGACCAGCCCGAACACTACCGGCTCGGAGCCCAGCGGTAGCAAGGTGGCGGAAATAAAGGAGACGATGAAGACGGTGCTCAAGCCGTATTCCGGCAGGGCAAGCAGTTCGATCAGGTGTTGTATCCAGGCTTCCATAGGGGCTTGAGTATAGGCAGCGCGCTAGCCATTGAACGGCCATAGGGCTGCCCGCCGAAGGCTTGAGAGGGGTTGACAAATTCCAGGCCGGATTTCAATTGCTGAAATTTTAGGCAGCTACAATCATGCCTCCTTTTTCAGCAACCCTCCCACGCGTCCATCCTTTCATGAACATCGGCCCCTATGTTTTGGCAAACAATGTGTTTGTCGCGCCCATGGCCGGCGTCACGGACAGGCCATTTCGCCAGCTGTGCAAAAAGCTCGGCGCGGGTTATGCCGTCAGTGAAATGGTCACGTCGCGCCGCGATTTGTGGGACACGCTGAAAACCTCGCGCCGCGCCAACCATGACGGCGAAGTCGCGCCGATTGCCGTGCAGATTGCCGGCACCGACGCGCAAATGATGGCTGACGCCGCCGCCTACAACCTGGACCGGGGCGCGCAGATCATCGACATCAACATGGGTTGTCCGGCCAAGAAAGTCTGCAACAAATGGGCCGGATCGGCACTGATGCAGGACGAAACGCTGGCGCTGCAGATCATTGAGGCCGTGGTGGCCGCCTGCGCACCGCACGGCGTGCCGGTCACTTTGAAGATGCGCACCGGCTGGGCGCAAACGCATAAAAATGCCCTGACGATTGCGCGCGCCGCCGAAAGCGCCGGCGTGCAGATGATTGCCGTGCATGGCCGCACGCGTGAGCAGGGCTATAAAGGCCTGGCCGAATACGACACGATTGCCGAGGTGAAGGCCGCGCTGCGCATTCCGGTGGTGGCCAATGGCGACATCAGCAGCCCCGAAAAAGCCCGCGACGTGCTGGCCTACACCAGCGCTGATGCCGTGATGGTGGGCCGCGCCGCGCAAGGCCGGCCCTGGATTTTTCGCGAAGTGGCGCATTTTCTGGCGACCGGTACGCACCTGGCACCGCCCTTGGTGGCCGATGTGAAGACGCTGCTGCTTGACCATTTGCTGGACCACTACCAGCTGTACGGTGAATTCAGCGGCGTGCGAACAGCGCGCAAACATATTGGCTGGTACGTCAAGACCCTGCCGGGCGGAGAGGCTTTTCGGGCCCGCATGAATCTGCTGGAAGACTCCCCGGCGCAGCTTGAGGCAGTGACTGAATTTTTTAATGACCTGGGTGACCGGATGGCCCGTATTCCGGCCAGCACCGATGACCCGGTCGCCGCATGACGCCAAACGATGAACGACGATAAAAAGAAAGAAGCCGCTGCACTATGAGCAAAATCAACCTGGAAGAGTGTGTCCGCACCAGCCTGGAAAGCTATTTCACCGACCTGGGCGGCAGCGAACCTGACCGCATGTACGACATGATGGTTCGCGTGGTTGAAAAGCCGCTGCTCGAAGTGGTGATGCAGCATGCCGATCAAAACCAGTCGCGCGCTGCCCAATGGCTGGGGCTGAACCGCAACACCCTACGCAAAAAGCTGGTCGAGCACAAGCTCATCAGCTAAAAAGCCGTCCCCTGTTTCATTCATCCCCGGCTATTGACGATTTCGCATCCTTAGAAAAGACACCCATGAACGCCTTGATTTCCGTTTCCGATAAAACCGGCATCCTTGAATTTGCCCAGGCCCTGCATGCGCTGGGCATCAAGCTGCTGTCCACCGGCGGCACCGCCAAACTGCTGGCCGACGCGGGCTTGCCCGTGACCGAAGTTGCCGACCACACCGGTTTTCCGGAAATGCTCGATGGCCGCGTCAAGACGCTGCACCCGAAAATCCACGGCGGTTTGCTGGCCCGGCGCGACCTGCCAGCGCACATGGCGGCGTTGACGGCGCATGACATTGACACCATCGACCTGCTGGTGGTGAACCTGTACCCGTTTGAAGCCACCGTGGCCAAGCCTGGCTGCACGCTTGAAGACGCGATTGAAAACATCGACATCGGCGGCCCGGCGATGGTGCGCTCGGCGGCCAAAAACTGGAAAGATGTCGGCGTGCTGACCGATGCGTCGCAATACGCCGGCGTGCTGGCCGAACTCAAAGAGGGCGGCAAACTGACCGACAAAACCAAATTCGCCCTGTCGGTGGCCGCGTTCAACCGCATCAGCCAGTACGACGGCGCGATCAGCGACTACCTGTCCAGCATCCAGCCCGAAGGCGACCCCAGCGTGTTTGCCGGCCAGTCCAACGGCCGCTTCATCAAGGTGCAAGACCTGCGCTACGGTGAAAACTCGCACCAGCAGGCTGCGCTGTACCGCGACTTGCACCCTGCACCGGGCTCGCTGGTCACGGCCAAACAGTTGCAGGGCAAGGAGCTGTCGTACAACAACATCGCCGACGCTGACGCCGCCTGGGAATGCGTCAAGAGCTTCCTAGAGCCGGCCTGCGTCATCGTCAAGCATGCCAACCCGTGCGGCGTGGCGGTGGGTGCGGATGCGCTGGACGCCTACAGCAAGGCGTTCAAGACCGACCCGACTTCAGCATTTGGCGGCATTATTGCGCTGAACTGCCCGCTGGACGAGCGTGCTGCGCTACAGATTTCGAAGCAGTTTGTCGAAGTGCTGATGGCCCCTGCCTTCACGCCCGAGGCGCTGGAAGTGTTCAAGACGAAGGTTAACGTGCGGATTTTGCAGATTGATTTGCCGCCCGGTGGCCCTACTGCCTGGGATCAGGGCCGCAATCTGATCGACATCAAGCGTGTCGGCTCCGGCCTGTTGATGCAGACCGCCGACATCCATGAGCTGGCATTGGCGGACCTGAAAGTGGTCAGCACGCTGCAACCGACGCCGGCGCAACTGCAGGATCTGCTGTTTGCCTGGACGGTGGCCAAGTACGTCAAGTCCAACGCCATCGTGTTTTGCGCCGGTGGCATGACGATGGGCGTGGGCGCTGGTCAGATGAGCCGCCTGGACTCAGCGCGCATCGCCAGCATCAAGGCCGAACATGCCGGTCTGTCGCTCAAGGGCACAGCCGTGGCGAGCGACGCGTTCTTCCCGTTCCGCGACGGACTCGATGTGGTGGTTGATGCAGGCGCGACCAGCGTCATTCAGCCGGGCGGCTCGATGCGCGACCAGGAAGTGATTGATGCCGCCAACGAGCGCGGCGTGGTCATGGTGCTGAGCGGTGTGCGACATTTCCGGCATTAACTTGCACAGCAGCGCTGAACAGGCGCTGAATCAAAAAAAGCGGCTTTTGGCCGCTTTTTTTATGACAAATAGCTGCTTGCGCACGGCTGACGTGTGAAAGCAGCTATTTTTTTAATAGCAATTTGCGTTGGGTCTGCAAGCCTGTTCAGCAGCCTGCGAAATACCGGGCTGCGGCATCTACCGTGGCGTCGATGTCTTCCGCGCTGTGCGCCGCGCTGACAAAGCCGGCTTCATACAGCGCCGGGGCGTAGTAGACGCCGCTGTCGAGCATGGCGTGAAAGAAGCGGTTGAACGCCGGGCCGTCGGTTTTCATGACCTGGCCGTAGTTCTGCGGCAGCGCATCGAGCAGAAAAAAGCCGAACATGCCGCCTTCGCTGTCGCCGCAAAACGGCACGCCTGATTTGGCGGCGGCCTGGCTCAAGCCTGTCACCAAACTTTGCGTGCGCGCGCCCAGCGCCTCGTAAAAACCGGGCTTCTGGATTTCCCGCAGCGTCGCCAAACCGCAGGCGGTGGCCACCGGGTTGCCCGACAGGGTGCCGGCCTGGTAGACGCCGCCCAAAGGTGCCAAATGCTCCATCACGGCACGCGTGCCGCCGAACGCCGCCATCGGCATGCCGCCGCCAATTACCTTGCCCAATGCGGTCAGGTCCGGCTTGAAGCCGGGAATGCTCTTAGCATAAACGCTTTGCGCGCCGCCCAGCGCGACGCGAAAGCCGGTCATGACTTCGTCAAACACCAGCAATGCGCCGTATTGCGTGCACAACTCGCGGCAGCGCTTGATGAAGGGCACGCTGGCGCGCACAAAGTTCATGTTGCCGGCAATCGGCTCGATCATCAGGCAGGCGATGTCCTTGCCGTGCAGCGAAAACGCTTCTTCGAGCTGCGCGAGGTGGTTGTATTCCAGCACCAGCGTGTCCTTGACCACTTCGGCCGGAACGCCGGCGCTGGTGGGGCTGCCGAAGGTCGCCAGACCCGAGCCGGCCTTGACCAGCAGCGCGTCGGAATGGCCGTGGTAGCAGCCTTCGAACTTGATGATCTTGTTGCGTCCGGTCGCGCCGCGCGCCAGCCGGATCACGCTCATCGTCGCCTCGGTGCCGGAGCTGACGAGCCGCACCATTTCGATGGACGGCACGAGCTTGACGATTTCTTCGGCCATCTCGACTTCGCGCTCAGTCGGCGCGCCGTAGGAAAAGCCTTCGAGCACTGCTTTTTGCACGGCTTCGACCACTGCCGGATGGCCATGGCCCAGAATCATCGGCCCCCAGGAACCGATGTAGTCGATGTAGCGCTGGCCGTCGGCGTCCCAGAAATACGCGCCCTGCGCGCGCTGAATGAAGCGCGGCGTGCCGCCTACGGCCTTGAAAGCACGCACCGGCGAGTTGACTCCGCCGGGAATCAGCTTTTGGGCGCGCTCGAATAATGCGGCGTTGCGGGACGTAGTCAGGGGCGTGGCGGGCTTAGTGTTTGGTTGTTCCATTAGGGGGCAGATTAAAAGTGGAGTTGGAGGTCAAGTCGGCATCGTCGAGGCCGGACAGGTCGGCATCGGCCGCTTCGTTATCGGATTCTTCGTCCAGTTCAGCCTGCGCCCAGAACAGGCGGTCGGGCACGATGTGGCCCATGCCGGGGTGAAAACCGGCTTCCAGGCTGTGGTCCAGGTAAGTCAGTGCTTCGGCGGTGGCGGCCTGCAGGTCGTGGCCATTGGCCAGCAAGGCACAAAGCGCCGCAGACAGGGTTTCGCCAGCGCCTTCAAAAACGGCCTCGAAGCGCTCAAACTTTTCGCTGTACAAAACGGCTTGCGGCGTGGCCAGCACATTGTCAATAAACTGGTCGGGCAGTGGAATGCCGGTCACCAGTGTGTAGGGCACGCCCAGGCTGGAAGCGGCTTTGGCAATGTCCCGTGCCGTCGGGCTGCGCTCAGTCGGCCAGTCGGGCAACAGCCAGCGCCACAAGGTGCTGTGGTTGCCGATCAGCAGGGTCACCTGCGGCAGCATCAATTCACGAAATGCATCCAGATAGGTGTCAATTTCGCTCTCGTCCCACCAGGCCAGACTGGGCATGTAAGCGATCAGCGGCACATCAGCATAGTCAGAAGCAATTTCGGCAATCGTGCTGATGTTTTCCGGGCTGCCCACAAAACCCACTTTGAACGCTGACACCGGCATGTCTTCCAGGGCTGCACGCGCCTGGTCCGTGATGGCTTCATCGTCAAAAGCAAAATGGTCAAGGATTTCGGCGGTGTCGCGCACGTAGGTGCCGGTCACGACCGCCAACGGGTGAGCCCCGGCAGAGGTGATAGCGGTGATGTCCGCCGTGAGGCCGCCTGCGCCGCTGGGGTCGTTGGCATTGAATGCCATAACGCATGCTGGCGAGGCTTCATCATCCTCGATCTGGAGTTGCCGGCTGTCTGTCGGAAGCAGGTTGGGGTTTGCCATAGGCTTTGATTTTGCCTCGTCCTCGAATTAGGAACGCCACACCGATACAATTGTTGCAATCTATTCGAAGGCCAATTAAGCTGTGACTCAATCAATGACGTGGATGTGTTTGATCTGTGGTTGGATTTATGACGAGGCGACAGGTGCGCCAGAGCATGGAATCTCCGCCGGAACGCCGTGGGCCGAAGTACCCATGAACTGGACTTGTCCGGAGTGCGGAGCGCGCAAAGAGGATTTCGAAATGGTTCAACTCTAAGCATTCATGCCTTGGCTCTAAGCGGGGCCAGTCAGGCAGGTTGAACCAGCTCGTCATCTTAAAAACAGGAGTAAACGCAGTGAGCATTCCAAGTTCCGGACTGAAGGTGCTGGTCATCGATGACAGCAATACGATCAGGCGCAGTGCCGAGATATTTTTGAAGCAGGGGGGGCATGAAGTCTTGCTGGCTGAAGACGGGTTTGATGCCTTGTCCAAGGTCAATGACTATGAACCCGACCTGATTTTTTGCGACATTCTGATGCCCCGTCTGGATGGTTATCAGACCTGCGCAATCATCAAGCGCAATGCAAGATTTTCCGACGTTCCTATTGTGATGTTGTCCTCAAAGGATGGTGTCTTTGATAAGGCACGGGGTCGTATGGTCGGTTCGCAGGATTACCTGACCAAGCCTTTCACCAAAGATCAATTGCTGCAAATCGTACAAGCCTTGGGCGCCAATAAACAAAGGGAAGCGTGATGACAATCAAAAATATTCTTGTCGTAGATGATTCAAAAACAGAGTTGATGTTTTTGACTGATTTGCTGGTTAAAAACGGTTTCAAAGTAAAAACTGCCGAAAATGCTGAAGATGCTTTTCGCCGTTTGGCAGAAGAAAAGCCTGAGTTGATTCTCATGGATGTGGTTATGCCGGGACAAAACGGATTTCAGTTGACCCGCTCCATAGCACGCGATCCGCTGTATTCGAATATTCCCATCATGCTATGCACCAGCAAAAACCAGGAAACAGACCGGGTGTGGGGAATGCGCCAAGGCGCACGTGACTACATTACCAAGCCGGTGGATGCCAACGAATTGATGGCCAAAATCAGGGCACTTTCCTGAGTAACGGCATATAAAACTACAGCATGGCGAACAGACAAGCCCTTAGAGAGTTGCAGACCCGACTGGCAGAGCGCTTGCTGGTTGCCAAGACACAGGGCGTTTCCGCCATGTGGCTGGCTGTTGAGGCAGGAGGAAAAAAATACCTGTTTTCACTGGCCCAATCGGGCGAAATTTTCCCTTTCGTCGGCATTCAGCCTGTTTCCTATACCCAAGCCTGGTTCGTGGGCGTCGCCAACTTGCGCGGCGGTCTTTTTGGGGTCGTGGACTTGGCCAGTTATGTCAGCGGTGTGGCGCCGCAATCCAAAAATGAGCTTGTGCATTCGGATTCGCGACTTGTCTCACTCAATAGCGCCTTCGAGGTCAACTGTGTTTTGCTGATCGACAAGTTGGCTGGCTTGCGAAAGCAGGATGCGTTTATCGATTTTTCTGAAAAGAAGCCGGATGCACCGGCATTTTTTGGAAATCAGTACGTTGACCACAAGGGTGCAAGCTGGCAGGAGATAAATCTTCAATTGCTTGCACAACAAGTTCATTTTTTGACCATTGCGGCCTAAAGCGCATTGTTATCTGTTTCACCTGGAAGTCCCATCCATGTCTGCTATTAAAAATATCCAGAAGCTTTTTAAAACCAAGCCTGTCCAGGCTGAAGGCAGGAGTTCGATGGCGTCAGCGGGTTTGTCGGGTGAATTTCTGGCCGCCAATGGCTTGAATGAAAACTCCCGCACTTCCGCTGTTCAAGCGCAAGAAGAAGCTTTTGGCCCCAGCAGCACGTCAGTCACCGAAGAAGGCATGTGGGCCGGTGATGCTGATCGGATAACCCTTCCCTTGCTCGGCCGCCGAACGCTGAATGAACACCAGAAGATTCTGGTGGTGCTGCTTTCCGCTTCTGTTCTGGTTCTGGGTTTTGTAACATTTTTTGCGCTGAATAAGGCTGGCAATGTTGCGCAGCAAGTAGCGGCAACCGGTCAGGCACTGATGCAGTCGCAGCGGCTGGCGAAATCCGCATCGCAAGCGCTGATCGGGAGTGCCAAGGCGTTCCCTGACGTGAGCGAGAGCGCTGACGTGTTGGCTAAAAACGTGCGGGGTATGAAGTCAGGTGACGACAGCTTGCGCCTGAAAGCCGTAAGTGGCAACTTGCAGCCGGAAGTTGAAAAAGTCACTCCGATGGTGGTGCGCGCTGAGGAAAATGCGAAAATTGTCATGGGCCAGCAAGCTATTCTGAAGCAGGTGAGTGAGGCGCTGCGAACCATTAACCGCCAATCTTCGGACTTGCTTGAAATCGCTGAAACCGTTTCTTCGCTCAAGCTTCAACAAAATGCAGCGCCTACAGAAATTTCAGCATCTGGACAACTGGTGATGCTTACGCAGCGGATTGGTAAGTCTGCCAATGAGTTTCTGACCGTGGAAGGCGTGAGTCCTGAAGCTGTGTTTTTGCTCGGCAAAGATCTGAATTCATTCAAGGAAATCGCGCAAGGGCTGCTTGACGGTAGTCCCGAGCTGAACCTGCGTGCGTCCAAGGATCCGCAGACGCGCGAACGTCTTCAGGCCTTGATGGCACTTTATGAGAAGACCCGCGTACAAGCAGGCGCCATTTTGGGTAATTTGCAGGGGCTGGTGTCAGCCCGCGAAGCGCAGACGTCAATCATTGCGGACAGCGAGCCTTTGCGTCAAGGTCTTGAGGAGTTGCAGGACAAGCTGTCTTTGCAAACCGGTCTGGGCGTTGGTGCACTGGCAACGCTCGTGGCGGCTGCGTTGGTTGCATTGCTGTGCGCTGCGGGATTGGCTCGTTTGCAGATTAAGGATAGCCAGAAACGTCAAGCGGTGGCCGAGGGGCAGCGGCAGGATGCCAAAAGCCAGGAACAGGATGCCAAACGCGTTAATGACGCCAATCAGGCTGCGATTTTGCGACTGATGAATGAATTGCAAAATGTTGCCGAAGGCGATTTGACGCAAGAAGCCACCGTGACAGAAGACATTACGGGTGCTATTGCCGACTCGGTGAATTACACGGTTGAAGAGTTGCGCCAGCTGGTGGGTAACGTGCAAAACACGGCGACCAAGGTGGCGCAGACAACGGCGCAGGTGGAAAACACGTCCACTGAGTTGCTGGCCGCATCGACCCAGCAGTTGCACGAGATTCGGGAAACCGGCCAGTCCGTACTGGATATGGCCGTCCGAATCAACCAAGTTTCCACGCAGGCGCAGGAGTCTTCCCTGGTTGCGCGTCAGTCTCTGACTGCTGCTGAATCCGGCCTGCAGGCGGTGCAAAATGCCATCGGCGGCATGAATTCCATCCGTGACCAGATTCAGGAAACCTCGAAACGCATCAAGCGACTGGGTGAATCGTCCCAGGAGATTGGTGAAATTACCGAGCTGATTTCTGACATTACCGAGCAAACCAACGTGCTTGCGCTTAATGCTGCCATTCAGGCCGCTTCAGCTGGTGAAGCCGGACGAGGCTTTTCAGTAGTGGCCGAGGAAGTGCAGCGGTTGGCTGAGCGGTCTGCCGATGCAACGCGCCAGATTTCAGCGTTGGTCAAAGCCATTCAGACGGATACCCAGGACGCCGTAGCCGCTATGGAGCGTTCTACGCAGGGTGTGGTCGAAGGGGCTAAATTGTCTGACAGTGCTGGTACCGCGTTGACCGAGATTGACCAGGTGTCGCGTCATCTTGCTGATCTGATCGTGCAAATTTCCGATTCCGCTTCCAGAGAGGCTGTCTCCGCCAATGTGGTTGCTGACAATATCCAGCATATTTTTGTAGTGACCGAGCAGACCGAAGAAGGTACCCGTTCAACGGCGCAGCAGGTGCGTGATCTCTCCCGGATGGCGGAAGAGTTGCGTCAATCGGTATCACGATTCAAGATTGCTTGAACCCCTTGTTTTACGGGCTGACTGCAAGCCTCAATTCCTGAACCTGTCTGTAATTTATGCACTCTATGGTCACGAATTCAATCGCCGCCGAACCTGATGCTTCCGTGAGTGACCTGAGCCCGTTGGCTTGGGTTCTGGATGAGCTTCGAAAGTCGCTGGAGGGCGCTTCCAAAGCGCTCAAACGTTTTGCTTGGGACGCCGAAATGGCGCGCGGTTCTGATCTTGCGGCAATAGAGACCAGTCAACTGCGAATTGCCCGTCAGCAACTCCATCAGGCTGTTGGTGTGCTGGAAATGGTGGGACTGGCCAGCCCTGCGTTGCTGCTGCGAGCGATGGAATCTGCTGCGCAAAAGTTTTTGCAGCATCCAGAGCTCTGCACTCAAGATGCCGTGGCCAAGATTGAATACGCCAGTTTTGCCCTTACAGAATATCTGGAGTGTGTACTGGCTGACAAGCCTGTTTCTGCTGTGTCCCTCTTTCCTCAATATCGAGATGTGCAGGAGTTGGTGCGGGCAGAGCGTATTCATCCGGCTGATCTCTGGCCGTTCGAGTGGCGTTGGCTGGAGCCGCAATTGTCCGTGCTGTCCGATGCGCGCCCGTATGACGATGAAGCGCGTTCCACGCTGGATCAATCGGTTCTTCAGCTCATGAAGGGCCAGAATTCTCAGGCAGCTCGCAGTCTCAGGGATTTGAGTCTGGGCTTTGCTGCCAACCAGACTGAACACCAGGTCAGAATTTTCTGGCTTGTAGTTGCAGGCTATTTTGAAGCGGTAGCCCACAATTTGTTGGGCTCTGACCTGTATGTCCGGCGGGCTGCTTCCAGAATTTTGATTCAATATGCTTCGCTTTCCAAAGGCGACACATCCGTCTCTGAGCGTCTGGCGCTGGACTTGCTGTTTTTCTGCGCTCAGGCGGTGTCAAACCGGGCCAGTGACACGCCTGTGCTGTCGGCGGTACGTTTTGCCTACGGATTGACACAGTTCAAGCCGGTGAATTACGAACTTCTGCAGTTTGGCCGCTTTGATCCGGCGCTTCTTGCGCAGGCGCGTAAACGAATTGTTTCTGCCAAGGAGGCTTGGTCTTCGCTTTGTGCCGGTGAAATCACCAAAATGAAACTGGTTTCCGACCAGTTCAGCTTGGTGACCGATTCATTGCGCAAGCTCCATGCACCCAGCGAACCCCTTGCGGTAGCCTTGACCGGGGCGGTTGAGTCGACGGTGCGCTCAGGCCAAACCCCCGGCATTCAATTGGCTATGGAAGTGGCCACTTCCGTGCTTTATCTGGAGGCAGTGTTTCAAGATCTGGATCCGTCCGATCCTCAATTGGCGGTTAGAACGGCCAGCCTGGCTGAGCGACTCGAATGGGTTATTAATGGCGGCGAGCCTCAGTCCTTGGAAGGCTGGATGGAAGAGTTGTATAGCCGCGTTAGTGACAAGCAAACCATGGGCAGCGTAGTAAGTGAATTGCGCGTGTCCCTAGGCGATCTTGAGAAGTCGCTGGATTTATTCTTTCGCAATCCGCAAGACAAGACCAGTCTGCAATTGGTGCCAGCGCAGTTGTCCCAGATGCGCGGCGTGCTGTCTGTATTGGGTTTGGATCAAGCCGCCAAGGCCATACTGCACATGAGGGGGCGTGTTGAGCAAATGCTCGAAACTGAAATTGACGAGAAATCGGCTCAAGTCACTGGAGTTTTTGAGCATCTCGGCAACAATTTGGGCGCCTTGAGTTTTCTGATTGACATGCTTAATTACCAGCCCGTGCTGGCAAAAAAACTGTTTGTCTATGACGAAGATAAAGATGAGCTCAAACCACTCATGGGCCGTTCGCAAGGCGCCCTTGATGCAGCGTCAAGCGTCACCGTGAATAATGAGTCGCTTTCTTCTGAAGCGGCTGCCGTTGTGAATCAAACAGAAGGCTTGGTTACTGACGATATTTTCTTTGATTCGCTCGACAAAGAGCCGGAGTTGCTTTCTGTGCCTGCGGATCAGTTTCTGCTGGCCCCGCCGCAAGAGGAGGTCACGGCTGCTGTTGAAAGCCTTCACGTTGCTTCCGATGATGCGCCGGTTGCCCAGACGATTCCTGTTGCGGCCCCGGTCGCTCAGCTGCCGGTGAGTCTGCCCACTCCCTTGGAGTTTGAGGAAGATGATCTGCAGGATATTTTCCTGGAGGAAGCGCGTGAAGTTATTGTCAATGCCTTGCAAGCGATTGAAGCCTTGGCGAAAGATCCTGCTGATAGCGAACAACTGACGGTATTGCGGCGTGCCTTTCACACGCTCAAAGGCAGTGCGCGAATGGTCGGTCTGAACGAGTTTGGCGAGGCCGCCTGGTCGATGGAGCAAATGCTCAACAGCTGGCTGGCAGACCAAAAAACAGCGATCAAGGAATTCCGCAACTTGTGTTCCGAAGTGATCAACGCGTTTGAACGATGGGTGGCCGATATCGCAGCGGCTAAGGACAGCCCGTGGTCGGCTGCTCCGTTCCGTCGAAGTGCGGAGGCCATGCACATCGAAGGGCGCTACCGTGCTTTGGACTTGTCTGGCGAAGTCAGCGATCCATTGCTGTCGTCTTCCGTTGCAGATGTAGCGGCTGCTGACTCGAAAGGCAGTCTTGAAGCCTTACAGGCGGATGCCGGCATTCAGCCTGCAATGGCGCCTGAAATTACCCCAGCGGTACCTGAAATCGTGGATACGGTTGAGTTGACCGATGCTGATTTCGATCAATATTTTCTGGCCGATGCGGCCAGTCCAGAACTTGCCGAGACAACCGCTATTGAGGCGATCGAGTTGCCAAATGACCTCGTGGCTTCTGAAGTGGCGACAGACCTGCCACTGTCTACCGTAATGAGTGATAAGGCGGACCAGGCTGAACCCATACCGTTGGAAATTGAAAACGATATTCCAGAATTGAAGGTGGATGAACAGGATCAAGTGCTGGCCAGCCTTGATGGCGTTCCTGTGTCTGAAGTCAGTCAAGAGGAAAATGCAGACAGTGGAATCAAGATCATTGATGGGTTGCGTATAGGAATTCCTCTTTACAACGTTTACCTGAACGAAGCTGATGAGTGGTCACGCCGGTTAGTAAGTGAAGTTGCCGAATGGGCACTTGAAAGTGATCAGCCGATCAGTGCATCAACAGTGGCGTTGGCCCATTCACTGACGGGCAGTTCAGCAACCGTCGGGTTCATGTCGCTCTCTGAGTTGGCGCGATCGCTTGAGAATGCCCTCGGAAACTCACGCACTCATCATAACCACGGCGCTTCTGCCTACGGGCAGCTGTTTGTCGACGCTTCGGAAGACATACGCCGTTTGCTGCACCAGTTTGCAGCAGGCTTCTTGAAGCAGCCTCAGCAGGACATTCTTGATCGACTGAAACAGCTGGAGTTCTCTGGTTCGGACTCGCCACAAACCTACGATGACGATGCGTTTGAGCTGTTTGACGACCTCGCACCTGCAAGCGAAGACCGCACTGAACCTGCCACTGACGTGCCGCACGAAACCGCTGTTGACCCTGTAGCTTCCGTTAAGGATGAGAGCGAGATTGAGGTTGTGACGGCACCGCAAGCTGTTGCAAAACAAGTTGTGCCGATAGCAGTTTCCGTGGACGATGCAGCTTTTGCATTCGATGACGATGACATTGATGCTGTCGATACGATTGACCTCGATCTTTTCCCGATTTTCGAAGAAGAATGTGCAGAGTTGATGCCTCGGCTTGGCGCTGCATTGCGTCAGTGGAGCGATAGCCCTGACGACCAGAGCGCACGCCAGGAAGTTCTGCGCGTACTGCATACCCTCAAAGGCAGCGCACGTCTGGCAGGCGCCATGCGACTCGGTGAAATGGCGCACCATATCGAGTCGGAAATTTCTTATGTCGGTTCAGACGCAGCAGCCAGCCAGGAATTTGAGCCCTTGCTCAATCGCTTTGACAGAATGCAAAGCACTTTTGAAGTGTTGCGTCAAGCAGATGTCGCTGCCGTCCAGGCCCCATTGGCAGACGTTGTAGCTGCGCCAGTTATTGCCAATGAGCAAAAACAGCACGCTGACAAGCTCGGTACTTCTAAAGAAAAGGCCGGCATTTCGGGTATGTCGTCAGACCGTAGCGACAGCATCGGAAAAATTGCAATTCCTGCTCCGCAAACCCTCGCGATGCAGCCCTTGCGTCAGGCTACGAATGCCTCCATCAGGGTACGCACACAGTTGCTTGATCGCATGGTCAACCAGGCTGGCGAGGTAATGATCACCCGCTCGCGCCTGGAGTCTGAAATTGGCGAGTTGCGGCTGTCCCTGAACGATATGACCAGTAATTTGACACGGTTGCGGCAACAGCTGCGCGACATTGAGCTGCAAACTGAAACCCAGATGCAGTCACGCCTGGCGCTGGCCAAGGAAGCCCAGACAGGCTTTGATCCGCTGGAGTTTGACCGTTTTACCCGTGCGCAGGAACTGACGCGCATGATGGCCGAGTCGGTCAACGACGTGGCAACCGTTCAGCGCACTTTACAGCGCACCATTGAAGCCACCGAAGACGACCTGATTATTCAAGGCCGCCAGACCCGCGAGTTGCAGCGTGACTTGCTCCGCACGCGCATGGTGGAATTTGACAGCGTTTCAGAGCGTTTGTACCGGGTAGTCCGGCAAGCCTCCAAAGAAACCGGCAAACAGGTGCGAATGGATCTGCAGGGCGGTAATCTTGAAATGGACCGTGGCATGCTGGATCGGATGCTGCCGGCGTTTGAGCATTTGCTGCGCAACTGCGTGACCCACGGCATTGAAGAGCCACAAGTCCGCGCCGATGCGGGCAAGGATCCCGTCGGCTTGATCACTGTCCAGCTTCGCCAGGAAGTCAGTGATATTTCCGTGGACTTCAGCGATGACGGCGCCGGGCTCGATCTGGCGCGTATTCGTGCGCAGGGCATCCGGCTTGGATTGATGACACCAGATCAGTCAGTGGACGACCAGGCGATAGCCGACCTGATTTTCGTGCCGGGGTTTTCAACCGCAGACACCGTGACCGAACTTGCCGGTCGCGGTGTCGGTATGGACGTAGTCCGTACCGATGTGATGGCGCTGGGTGGACGCATAAGAACCGCTAGCGTTGCAGGAAAAAGCACGCATTTCACGTTGGTCTTGCCCCTGACGACTGCTGTGACGCAGGTTGTGATGATCCGCTCCGGCAACCTGTCGGTCGGTGTACCGGTCAGCGTGGTTGAAACCGTGCGACGGTCTTCGGCCGCTGAGCTGGCGCAGGCCTATCGCACTGGCACACTCGATGTCGGCGGCGAGGCGGTCCCGTTCTTCTGGTCAGGCGCCTTGCTGCAGTCATCGCATAACAGCAGTGAAGTGCAGGGCAAGACCTCACCGGTGATTATTTTCCGGAGCGCTGACCAGCGTATTGCCTTGCATGTCGATGAAGTGCTGGGCAACCGTGAGGTCGTGGTCAAAAATCTGGGCCCTCAGCTGGCCCGGTTGCCTGGTTTGACTGGCATGTCGGTATTGCCTTCGGGTGCCGTGGCACTGATCTATAACCCTGTGGCGCTGGCTGCCGTGTACGGCGAACAGGCGCGTGCCTGGAGCCTGAAGTACGCCGATTCAAAAGCCGCCGGGGCTTCTGATGGCGATATCTTGAATATCGACTTGCCATCGGCGGCACAGAAAGCGCCACTCGTGATGGTCGTGGACGACTCTATCACTGTGAGGCGTGTGACCCAGCGCATGCTGTTGCGCGATGGTTACCGGGTGGTGATGGCCGCCGATGGTCTGCAAGCGCTGGAGCGGCTGCAGGAAGAAATTCCGTCCGTGGTGCTGTCTGATATTGAAATGCCGCGAATGGACGGTTTTGACCTGGTTCGCAACATTCGGGCTGATGCCCGCATGAAGGACTTGCCCATCATCATGATTACCTCACGCATTGCCGAAAAGCACCGCGAACATGCCATGAAACTAGGCATTAATCATTATTTGGGCAAGCCTTATTCTGAAGAAGAGTTGCTCCGCCTGGTGGGCCAATACTGCGCTCAAAAAGCCGTGGCTGTTGCCTAAAATTGCCTGTTGCGCACGCTGGACGTGCGCAACCTGCTATTTAAAAGGTAGCAAATAAAAGTTAAGGCTTTTTGACCACCGCGTAGCGCTGCAATGTCAGCGCACGCGCTTCGGCGTGCTGGACAACAGGCAGGGGGTAATTCTGGCCCAGCGTCACATCAGCGGCAGCAAGCTCGATCGGGCTGGCCAGCCAGGGGCTGTGCAGTGCGGCGCCTGACAGCTTTTCCAGCACAGGCAGGTATTTGCGGATGAACTTGCCTTGAGGGTCGAATTTTTCGCTCTGGCTCACCGGATTGAAAATACGAAAGTACGGCTGTGCATCGCAGCCCGAACTGGCCGCCCACTGCCAGCCGCCGTTGTTGGATGCCAGGTCAAAATCATTGAGCTTTTCGGCGAAATAGCGTTCGCCCCAGCGCCAGTCGATACCCAGGTCTTTCACCAGAAAACTGGCGGTGACCATGCGCAGACGGTTGTGCATGTAGCCGGTCTGGTTGATTTGGGCCATCGCTGCATCGACCAGTGGATAACCTGTCTGGCCATCGCACCAAGCCTGGAAAAGTGCTTGGGCCGAATCGCCTTGCACCCACGCAATTGCGTCGTATTCGGGCTTGAAGGCGCTGCCGGCAACGTGCGGGAAGTTGCTCAGGATTTGCGCATAAAAATCCCGCCAGATCAGCTCGTTAAGCCAGGTCGCCGCCCCTTCGCTGCCCATTTTCTGCTGCTCCAGCGCAATTGCGGCCAGCTTCCTGATTGAGACCGTGCCAAAGCGCAAATGCACGCCCAGATAGCTCGGGCCCTTGACGGCGGGGAAATCGCGGGTTTCCCTGTAATTCACCATGCGTGCCAGGAAATCGTCAAAAAGCGCATCGCCACCCTGGCTGCCCGCGGGGATTTTGAGCGCTGACAGATGGGTGGACTCAAAACCCAGTTCGGCCAGCGAAGGCATATCGCCAGGCTCATCCGCTGGTCTGGCCGCCAATGCCGCCGCGTAATTTTCAACCGGGTAGGGCTTGAGATAAAAGGCGTCGACTTTTTTCAGCCACGCATTCTTGTAAGGCGTGTAGACCGTGTAAGGCTTGCCTGCCAGCGTCAGCACCTCGTTGCGTTCAAAAATGACATGGTCCTTGAAGCTGTGAAAAGCCACACCCCGGACTTCCAGCAAGGCTTGCACTTCAGCGTCGCGCGCCAGGCTGTCGGGTTCGTCGTCGTGGTTGATGAATACCGCATCAACCGAAAGCCGGGCTGCCAGATCGGGCAGGGCATTTTGGGCCGTGTCATGGCGCACCAGCAGGCCCGCTGGCAAGTCGAGATGCTGCAGGCCAAGCTGCGTTAACTGCGCGTTCAAGTCTGTTAATGATTCGCGGATGAACGCAACGCGGCGGTCGGATTTTGGCAGTCCATTGAGAATATCCCGGTCAAAAACGAAGGCGCAAAACACCTGTTGGCACGACTTGAGGGCGTGGTAAAGCGCGGCATTGTCCTGGGCGCGCAAGTCCCGCCTGAACCACATCAGGCCGGTCTGGTATTTTTTGAGCATGTCTTGAAGGGTCTTGATAAATTGTTGGCGCAAGGGTAGCGTGAAAGGCGCGCCCGGTAAATATTCGGCAAACCCGATCAAGCTGATTTTGCCCCTTGGGGCCTTCTGCAGCACGGTACGCTGGCTGTGCGGCAACGCGTAAAATCGGGTGATGTCTACGGAACCTTCATCCCCAATCAACTTCACGCACCACTTCCTTATTGCCATGCCTGGGCTGGAGGATGAAGCCTTTTCCAAAAGCGTGATTTATATGTGCGAGCACAGTGAACGGGGCGCTTTGGGACTCATCATCAACAAGCCCAGCGACATCAGCGTCCAGGGACTTTTCGACAAGGTCGAGCTGCCCTTGCGCCGCGAAGACCTCACGCAGGCCCCGGTGTTCCAGGGCGGCCCGGTGCAGACCGAGCGCGGTTTTGTGCTGCACGAATCCATGATGCCGGGCAACGAGTCGGTCTATGCCTCGACCATGTCGATTCCAGGCGGTCTGGAAATGACCACCTCCAAGGATGTGCTCGAAGCCCTGTCAACCGGGGCTGGTCCGCGCAAGGTGTTTGTATCGCTGGGTTATTCGGCTTGGGGCGAAGGCCAGCTCGAATCCGAATTGCTCGACAACAGCTGGCTCACGGTGGCGGCTGATCTGGACGTGATTTTTGACACGCCGGTCGAAGAGCGCTACGACAAGGCGCTGATGCTGCTGGGCCTTGAAAGCTGGATGATTTCTCCTGTAGCCGGTCATGGTTGAGCCAAAAGGCCCGGCACCCACGGAGGATTCCCAGCCTGAAAAGAGCCTGTCTGCTACGCCGCATCCTGCTGCGGGTTTGCAGACCTTTCTGGCTTTTGATTTTGGCTTGAAGCGTACCGGCGTGGCTTCGGGCAATAGCTTGACGCGCACCGCCACGCCGCAAAATACCATTGCCGCCGAAGGCACAGCCCGTTTCCCACTTATTCAGGCCCGCATCAAGGAATGGCAGCCCGATGCGCTGGTGGTCGGCGTTCCCTTTCATCCTGACGGTGCCAGTCATGAAAACACCGTGCGTGCGCAAAAATTTGCCCGCCAGTTGCGGGGTCGGTTTGGCTTGCTGGTGTTTGAAGTCGATGAGCGCTACAGCACCACCGAAGCCCTGGCCAGCGGTGCCAAAGATGCGGACGCTGCATCGGCCTGCATCATCCTGGAACAATTTTTAAGGAGTCTTCCCCATGAGTAGTCTGGTTCTTGACGCCGAGGCGCTGTACGCCGAATTGCTGCGCGGCATGCGGCTGCAATTCGCTGCGGATGCGCCAGCGCCCCGCCTGGTGGGTGTGGCTTCGGGCGGTGCATGGCTGGTGCAACGCCTGCAAAAAGACCTGGGGCTGACGGAGGAATTCGGCATTTTGTCGTCTTCCATGCACCGCGACGATTTTTCGCAACGCGGGCTGTCGTCCAGCGGCCAGACCGTGCTGCCTTTTGATGTCAATGGCGCGCATTTGATCGTGGTGGACGACGTGCTTTACACCGGACGCACGATACGCGCGGTGCTCAATGAACTGTTCGACTATGGCCGGCCCGCCAGCGTCAGGCTGATGGTGCTGGTCGATCGCGGCGGGCGCGAGCTGCCGGTGCAGGCCGACTTGGCCGTGGCCCGCGTGGTTTTGCCTGCATCGCAGGCGCTGGAGCTGGCCCGCAACGACGATGGCCTTTTCAGCTTTCGGCTGCAAGACCTGGCCAGCCAGCTTGACTCCAAACAGCAATAGGAACCTACAGCGTGTTGTACCGACGAAACCCACAACTCAATAAAAACGGCGAGCTGATCCATCTGCTGTCCACCGAAGGCCTGTCCAAAGCCATCCTGACGCAAATCCTGGACACTGCGGACAATTTCGTGTCAGTCAGCAACCGCGAGGTCAAAAAAGTCCCGTTGCTGCGCGGCAAGAGCGTGTTCAACCTGTTTTTTGAAAACTCGACGCGCACCCGCACCACTTTTGACATTGCCGCCACGCGGCTGTCAGCCGATGTCATCAATCTGGACATCGCGCGTTCATCGGCGTCCAAGGGTGAGTCGCTGTTAGATACCATCGCCAACCTGAGCGCGATGGCCGCCGATATTTTCGTGGTGCGGCACAGCGAATCAGGCGCGCCCTACCTGATCGCCCAGCATGTTGCGCCGCATGTCCACGTCGTCAATGCCGGCGATGGCCGCCATGCGCACCCGACGCAGGGGCTGCTCGACATGTACACCATTCGCCATTACAAAAAAGACTTCAGCAACCTGACCGTTGCCATCGTCGGCGATGTGCTGCATTCGCGCGTGGCCCGTTCCGACATTCATGCGTTGACCACGCTGGGTTGCCCGGAAGTGAGGGTCGTCGGCCCCAAAACTTTGGTGCCGTCTGACATGGCGCAGATGGGTGTGCGTGTCTGCAATACGCTCGAAGAAGGCATCAAGGACGCCGACGTGATCATCATGCTCAGGTTGCAAAACGAGCGTATGACCGGCGCGCTGCTGCCCAGCAGCCAGGAGTTCTCCAAGAGTTTTGGCCTGACGACCGAAAAGCTGCAACTCGCCAGGCCCGATGCCATCGTGATGCATCCCGGCCCGATCAACCGGGGGGTGGAAATCGATTCGGCTGTGGTCGATGGCGCACAGAGCGTCATCTTGCCGCAGGTCACTTTTGGCATCGCGGTGCGCATGGCCGTGATGGGTATCGTTGCAGGAAACGAATCATGAAGTTATTGATTAAAAACGGTCGTGTCATTGACCCGGCCACCGGCTTTGACCAGGTCGGTGACTTGGCGATTGCGGCGGGTCGCATCGTCTCGCTCAACGGCGCGCTGACTGATTTCATGCCCAACAAAACCATCGACGCGACCGGCTGCATCGTGGCGCCGGGCCTGATTGATCTGTCAGTGCGGCTGGGCGAGCCTGGCCATGAACATGAACGCATGCTGGAGAGCGAACTGGCCGCTGCAGTGGCGGGCGGCGTGACCAGCCTGGTCTGTCCGCCCGATACCGATCCGGTGCTCGACGAGCCCGGCCTGGTGGAAATGCTCAAGTTCCGTGCCGAAAAGCTGCACCAGTCGCGCGTTTTTCCCTTAGGGGCTCTGACGCGCGCGCTCAAGGGTGAAGCGCTGACCGAAATGGTCGAGCTGACCGAGTCCGGTTGCGTGGCGTTTAGCCAGGCTGAGGTGCCGCTGGCCAATACGCAGGTGCTGATGCGCGCGCTGCAATACGCGACCACGTTTGGCTACAGCGTCTGGCTGCGGCCGCAGGAAATTCACCTCGGCAAAGGCGTGGCTGCCAGCGGCGCGCTGGCGACACGCCTGGGCCTGAGCGGCGTGCCGGTGGCGGCTGAAACCATTGCTCTGCATACGATTTTTGAGCTGATGCGCGCTACCGGCGCCCGCGTCCATTTGTGCCGGATCAGCAGTGCCGCCGGTGTGGCGCTGGTGGCCCAGGCCAAGGCCGAGGGCTTGAAGGTGACCTGTGATGTCAGCATCAACAGCCTGCACCTGACCGATGTGGACATTGGCTACTTTGACAGCCGGATGCGCCTGAATCCCCCGCTGCGCCAGCAGCGCGACCGCGATGCATTGCGCCAGGGCCTGGCCGACGGCACGATTGATGCCTTGGTGTCAGACCACACGCCCGTTCATGAAGATGCCAAAACCCTGCCTTTCGCCGAGGCCGAACCCGGTGCCACCGGACTTGAGTTGCTGCTGAGCCTGGCCTGCAAATGGAGACATGACAGCGACGCGGGTTTAATGCGGGCGCTGGCGGTATTGACCAGCGAGCCGGCGCGCGTGCTGGGCCATGCGCTGGGAACGCTCCAGGCCAGCGCGGGCCGTCTAGCCAAGGGCGGCGTTGCCGATATCTGCGTGTTCGACCCAAGCAGTGAATGGACGGTGACGCCCGCAACGCTGCGCAGTCAGGGCAAGCACACGCCGTTTTCGGGCTACCAGCTGCCGGGCTGCGTGCGCTACACCCTGGTCGGCGGGCAAGTCGCGTTCGAGCGCGCCTGAGGGTTTGCTGGCAAACGCTTTCATGCGTCAACTTTCATGCGTCAATTAACCGGCGGCTGGCGCATGCTGCGCATACTCGGTCACATTCTGTGGGGTTTGTGGATTGCCGCCGTGCGCCTGCCGCGATTGCAGCCGTCGCAGCAAAGCGCGCAAGTCCAGGCCTGGGCGCTGTCGTTTCTCGGCCATGCCGGCATTGCACTGGAAATTCGCGGCCAGCCGCCCATCACCGGGCCGGTGCTGCTGGTGTCCAACCATATTTCCTGGCTCGATATTCCCGTGCTGCATGCGGCGCGCCACTGCCGTTTTGTCTCCAAATCCGACGTGCAGGACTGGCCGCTGATTGGCACGCTGGCCACGGCCGCAGGCACGCTGTATATCGAACGCAGCTCCCGGCGCGACGCCTTGCGCATGGTGCACCTGATGCGGGATGCGCTGCAAGCCAATGAAGTGCTGGCGGTGTTTCCCGAAGGCACGACCGGTGACGGTCGCACGCTGCTGGCGTTTCATGCCAATTTGCTGCAGGCGGCTGTGGCAGCCAACGCGCCGGTGCAGCCCGTCGGCCTGCGTTTTGTGGACAAGGCCAGCGGCGAGGCCAGCTATGCGCCCAGCTATATTGGCGACGAAACGTTGATTGGCTCAATCTGGCGCACCCTTTGCGCGCCCGCCATCGTGGCGGTGGTGCATTACGGCGAGCCCGAGCGGGCCGAAGGCCGTGACCGCCGTGTCTGGAACGCACACCTGCGCCATACAGTGGATGGTTTGCGTCAGCGCTGAGCTGCTTTGCAGCGGCGCTGGCTTAGCCCTTGAATAGCGCACCGACGGTGCTATCAAATAAATAGCTTCAAGCGCTTGTCCAGCATGCGCCAGCGGTGCTTTTGATGCGGATTTGACTCAAACTTCGCGCACGAAGGTCACCACATGATCCATCTCTGCCCGAATGCCGACCCATTCGCCGACGGCATGGTTGTGGTGGCTGGGAACGTGGGCCAGCACCGTTTCGCCGCTGGCCAGTTGCAGTGTGTAGAGAAACTCCGAACCGCGAAACGCCTTGCGCGTAATTTTGGCTTTTACGGGCGATGCGTCGTCATGCACGATATCGTCTGCACGCAGCAGCACGTCACATTCGCCGCCCGGATAGCTGGACGGCAGCGGGCATTCATCGAGTCCGGTCAGGTCGCCCAGCGGCGTGCGCGCCACCACACCGCTTTCCTGGTGCATGAGCGTGGCGGGAACAAAGACACCGTGGCCAATGAAGTCAGCCACAAAACGTGTGGCTGGCCGGTGGTACAGCGCATAAGCGTCTTCCCACTGGTGCAAATGGCCTTCGTGCATTACGCCGATGCGGTCGCCAATGGCAAAGGCTTCGAGCTGATCGTGGGTCACGAACAAGGCCGTGGCGCCAGCGGCCTTCAGGATGGCGCGCACCTCATGCGCCAGCCGTTCGCGCAAATCAACATCCAGATTGGAAAACGGCTCGTCGAGCAGCAACAGGCGCGGCCCCGGTGCCAGCGCCCGCGCCAGCGCCACGCGCTGCTGCTGCCCGCCTGACAGTTCGTGCGGAAACCGTTTGTGCGCCGTGCCCATGCCGACCAACTCAAGCACCTGGTTGACACGCTGCTCGCGGGCGTCGGCTTTCAAATGCATCAGGCCGAAAGCCACATTCTTGGCCACGTTCAGGTGCGGAAACAGGGCGTAGTCCTGAAAAACCATGCCAATCTGGCGCGACTCGGCGGGAACATGGGTTTGCGGACTGCTGACGAGGTGTTCGGCCAGCCGGATCGTGCCTGCGTGGGCGCGCTCCAGGCCGGCCACGGCGCGCAGCAATGTGGTCTTGCCGCAACCCGACGGGCCAATCAGCACGCCAATTTCGCCCGCCTGCAGGTTGAACGACACGCCATCGACGGACGCATGGGCGCTTCCTGCGTAATGCACCCCGAGTTGAGAGACTTCCAGAAACATCGGTTTATTGTAGATGCTTACAATTCTCATTTGCAGTAACTCACTGCATACATTACGGCGCAAGCGGGTAGGGCACGGCCCCTGCCGGTGCCCGCCTTTTTTTCGGGTCTCCATGCGCCGCGCATTCTTTTTCCGCTTTCTTCCCTCCGCTTTGCTGGTGGTGCTGGTCTTTTTTTTGACATTGCCGGTGTTGGCGGTGGTGCTGTCCTGGCTGGAATTTGACAGCGAAGCGCGCTCCATCCTGAGCCAGATGCTGCAGACGGTGCTGCCCGACTACACCTGGACATCGTTATTGCTATGCCTGCTGGTCGGCGTGGGCGTGGCCACCATCGGCATGGCCACGGCCAGCGCCGTCACGCTGTTTGAGTTTCCGGGACGCCGCATTTTTGAATGGGCCTTGCTGCTGCCGCTGGCCATGCCGGCTTATGTGCTGGCCTATGCCTACACCGACTTTCTGCAGTACGGCGGCCCGCTGCAAAGCGGGCTGCGCTCGGCTTTCGGATTGCAGGGGCGTTTGCTGCCCGAGGTGCGCAGCCTGGGTGGCGCGGTGCTGGTGTTCACGGTGGCGCTTTACCCGTATGTGTATCTGCTGGCGCGCACCGCCTTGTCGGAGCGCGCCGTGCATCTGATGGAGGCGGCCAGATTGCTGGGCGCGCCGCTGTCCCGTCGCATTCGCCAGGTCGCCTTGCCGCTGGCGCGTCCGGCCGTGGCCGCCGGTGTGGCGCTGGCGCTAATGGAAACACTGGCTGATTTTGGCGTGTCCAGCTACTTTGGCATCCAGACCTTCACCGCCGGAATTTACAAGGCCTGGTTGTCGATGGACAACCGCATGGCGGCCGCGCAGCTGGCCACCGTGCTGCTGGTCTTTGTCGCGGTGCTGCTGCGCATTGAGCACAGCGCCCAAAAGCGCATGCGTTTTGCCGCCGGCCGGGGCGCGCGCGCAGGCGCTGCCGATGCCGCGCCGGTGCAACTGCGCGGCGCGCGGGCGGCGCTGGCCTGGGTAATTTGCGCTGCACCGATTGCGTTTGGCTTTGTGTTACCGGTGCTGTTCATGTTGCGGCCTCTGTCGCTGGGCTGGGACAACCTGCTGTGGGACCAGTTCGTCAACTGGACGCTCAACAGCCTGTGGCTGGCCGGTTTGAGCGCCGTGCTGGCGACCGCACTGGCGCTGGCGCTGGCGTTTGCGGTACGGCGCCAGCCGGATGTGCTGACCCGGGGCGCCGTGCAACTGGCCAGCCTGGGCTATGCCGTTCCGGGAGCGGTGATTGTGGTCGGCCTGCTGCTTCCCGTTGGCTGGCTGCAGGCCGCCGCGCCGCAGACCGGCGCCGGTTACTGGATTACCGCCACGGTGCTTGGCGTGGTCTGGGCCTATCTGGTGCGCTTCAGTGCCGTGGCGCTGCAAAGCATCCAGAGCGGCTATTCACGCATTCCGGCCAGTTTTGACGACAGTGCGCGCATGCTCGGCACCACCGGCGCAGGCCTGTTGGCACGTGTGCATTGGCCGCTGCTCAAGCGCTCGGTGGCGGTGGCGGGTTTGCTGGTGTTTGTCGATGTGATGAAGGAGTTGCCGGCCACGCTGGTGTTGCGCCCCTTCAACAGCGACACGCTGGCCGTGGTCACGTACCAGCTGGCGCGCGACGAGCGGCTTGGCGAAGCGGCATTGCCGGCCTTGGCGCTGGTGCTGGTCGGGCTGCTTCCAGTGGCTTTGCTGAGTCGCACGCTTCGTTCCAGATAACCCGCCGGCCTGTTCTGAAGGGCTTTGCCGATGCTTTTCGGCTCAGCTGTAGGCATGAGACTACGCATTGAAAACCCGCAAACCTACCTTTGAGTTCTGGCGTCTTCGCTAGTATTTGTCATCTGCAAACAGAGTTTCCTTCGACAGGACGCCTTTGCCAAATTCAAGCAGATTTCAATAATTTTGAGGAGAGAACATGAACCAAGATCGCGTAGAAGGTAACTGGCTTCAATTCAAGGGAAAAGTGAAAGAGCAATGGGGTCAGCTGACCGATGACGATCTGGATGTCATTGCCGGCAAGCGTGACCAGCTGCTGGGCAAGATTCAGGAACGCCACGGCGTGACGCTGGAAGAAGCTGAAAAGCAAGTTACCACCTGGCATCAAAGCAACCCGACCAATTTCTTCGAGCGCTACTGAGCCTGGCTCGCAGCGGCGAAAAAACCTTTTTGCAACTGACCCATCAATTACCCAAGGATTCCCCATGAAAACCAGACTCCTCATGCTGACCGTCGCCATGTCCTGTATGTTTGCCGGCAGCGCCATGGCCATGACCAAGGCCGAATACAAGACCCACAAAGACCAGATCAGCGCTGACTACAAAGTCAACAAAGACAAGTGCGGCACCCTGAAAGACAACGCCAAGGACATCTGTATGTCCGAAGCCAAGGGCGCTGAAAAAATTGCCAAGGCCGAAATGGAAGCCCAGTACAAGCCCAGTGCCAAACACACACGCGATGTCGCCATGACGAAGGCCGATGCCGCTTATGACACGGCCAAGGAAAAGTGCGATGACCTGGCTGGCAATGCCAAGGATGTTTGTGTCAAGGACGCCAAGGCTGCCCATGTCACCGCCAAGGAAAACGCCAAAGTAGCAAAGGCGGCTATGGAAACCAGCAACAACAAAGCTGAAAAAATGGCGGATGTGAAAAAAGACGCCAATGCTGAAAAGCGTGAAGCCAATTACAAAGCCGCCAAAGAACGCTGCGACAGCCTGGCCGGTGCCGCCAAGGACACTTGCCAGAACGACGCCAAAGCCAAGTTCGGCATGTAATTTTTGTAGCCGGATTGGCGGTTTAAGCCAATCCGGCAAGGTGCAGGCCTGAGGGCAAAACTGACATAACCCGCGTTGAATGACGCTTTTTCATGTCAAATCTCCCCTAGGCAAAAGCCTCAAAAAAATCTCGCGACTGTGTAAACAGCGCGGGATTTTTTTATGCACTCACTACGTTTTTAATAGCTGTCAGCGCCCGTCTGCTGTGCGCAACAGGCCTGTTCTTCTTGAATTTAGCTGCTCAATGCCATTGCAGACGCTCCAAAACCTTTGCCGTCGGCGGGTAGGCCGTTCTATTTTGAAAAATCGGATTTGCACACGCCAGAGGCTTGCCTGTCAGCTCGCCGCGCTGGCTGAAAAATTTCTGGCGGCGTTTTAAACTCAACGGCGTTTCTGCGCCCTGGCTGGCGCTGGCGCCGCAGCAGCGCCGCTGACTTCACCCCGTTTTTTTCAAAGGTTCGCATGATTGCTCAGGATGGCTTGCCCACACGCGAACGCCTGCGCGCGTTGGTGGTGATTGTTCTGGGCATCGTCATGGCGGTGCTTGACGGCACCATCGTCAACCTGGCCTTGCCCGACATCACGCGCGCACTGAATGCCTCTGCCGCCCAGTCCATCTGGGTCATCAACGCCTACCAGATTGCCACGCTGGCCTTGCTGTTGCCGCTGGCCACGCTGGGCGACATCGTCGGCTATCGGCGGGTTTATCTGGTGGGCATGGCGGTGTTTGCCGTAGGCTCGGTGGCCTGTTCGATGGCCGAATCACTGCCCATGCTGGCGCTCGCCCGCGTGCTGCAGGGCATCGGCGCGGCGGGCCTCATGAGCGTGAATGCAGCGCTGGTGCGGCTGATTTATCCGGCGCGAATGCTGGGACGCGGTATTGCCATCAATTCGATGGTGGTGGCGACGGCTTCGGTCGCCGGGCCTTCGCTGGCGGCGGGCATTTTGTCGGTAGGCTCGTGGCCTTGGCTGTTTGCCATTAACGTTCCGTTGGCCTTGCTGAGCCTCTGGCTGGGCCGCAAGGCTTTGCCGGTTAATCACGCCAAAGCCGCAGGGGCGCGCTTTTCGCCGCTGGACGTGGTGCTGAACGGGTTGATGTTCGGGCTGGTTTTTCTGGGCATTGACGGGCTGGGTGCGCGCGGCGATGCCGGTGCGGGCAGCAGTACGGCAACGCCGCTGTGGCTGGCGCTTTCCGAACTGGTCGCGGGGCTGGTTGTGGGCGTGGTGTATGTCCGGCGTCAGCTGTCCGAGCCGGTGCCGCTGTTCCCGCTGGATCTGTTGCGTATTCCGGTATTTGCGCTGTCTATGGGAACGTCGGTGGGTGCGTTTTGTGCCCAGACGCTGGCTTTTGTCGGGTTGCCTTTTTTATTGCTGGGCAGCTATGGCATGAGCCATCTGACTGCTGGTTTGCTGTTGACGGCGTGGCCGCTGAGCATTGTGGTCATGGCGCCACTGGTGGGCCGGCTGATTGGCCGCTATCCGGGCGGGTTGCTGGGCGGCATCGGGCTGGGCCTGCTGTCGCTGGGGCTGGTGGCGCTGGCTTTGCTGCCTGCGCAGCCCTCCAATGCCGACATCGTGTGGCGCATGGTGGTGTGCGGCTTGGGTTTTGCGCTGTTTCAGTCACCCAACAACCACATCATCATCACCTCCGCGCCCCCGCACCGCAGTGGTGGCGCCAGCGGCATGCTGGGAACGGCGCGGCTGACCGGGCAGACGCTGGGGGCGGTGTTGCTGGCGATTATTTTCAGTTTTCTGGCGCCGAACGGCGGGCAGGGGCCGCTGTTTGCGCTGTGGCTGGCCGCCGGTTTTGCGGCCGTGGCGGGCTTGTGCAGCGCGCTGCGCATCAGAAATTCCTGAACCTTCCGACGGGCCAAAGCGTGCAACCGGCTTTGCCTTCAGGCAGCGACGCAGGCTTCATCGACATATTCAAATGACGAGGGCTGGGGTAAAAGCTTTTGCAGCGTATGCGCAATGCGTAGCAGGCGCGGGTCGTCCTCGTCTGCTTCGTCGCAGGTGTCGTTGATGCAAAAGAAGGGCAGCTGTCCAAAGTGCGCCAGCAGCGTGTCAAATTGCTGCGCCGCCTGCGGCGCGCCGGTGCTGATGAACAGCGGGTTGAGTACCTGTTGCTCGGCATAACCCGCCTGCACCATCCAGCGCGGCGCCAGATCTGAAATGATGGGCGGAATGCGCCAGGAGCGAAAAACGGTCGAGCGCACCTGCGCAAACCAGTCGGGCGCGAGGCGTTCGAGTTCATGCATCAAACTTTTGCGCATGGCGCGCGGCGCGTGCGAATACACCTGTGCCCTATGGCGATAGCCAGGAAAGCGTTGCGCCAGCCATTGCCCCGACTGAATGGACGCGTTGACCAGCGCCGTTGCCTGCGGGGTCAGCGTGTCGGGGTGCCGGGTCGATGAAGGCTCCATGAATACTTTCAGGCGCTCGCCAAACCACCATTCAGGATCAACTTTCTGGCCGAAAAAAACATCGTCATTCAAGTAGAAAAAACGCTCTGACAGCCCCGGAATATGGTGCAGACAGGACTCGATGTGCCCGGAGTCGAACACTGGCGCGCTGCCGGGCGCCAGCAGACTGCGGTGATCCACCACCGTCAACCCGCTGGAAGGCCGCAGCCAGGCCGGCTTTTGCCCGTCGGTGACAAGGTAAACATGGCCGTGGTCAGGGAAAAACAGCTCCAGCGCCCGCAGGCTGAAGAGCAGCTCGGAGTTGTCGCGGTAACGCCCCGCCACATTGCCGAACACGGCAAGCTGCTGCGGGTTTTTTTGTGCCCAGGCAGCATAGGCGCGCTGGCGCTTGTTCAGCCAGACCGGATCAGCGCCATTGACCCATAAATAAACAATGTCGATCTGCGCGGCATTTTTCTGCCGACGCGGGGCTGAAGTCTTCAATGCTTGTTACCTTTACTACGCATCACCGCCATGCCGCCAGCACGAATTACGTCGCCAGCTTGAGACATCAGCTGGTACAGACTCATTTAGAGATCCGCCGTGCCAGAAAACTGATTTTATGGGTCATAAGTGGCCATTGTGCTTGCTGCACCTGCGCAAGCAGCTATTAAAAAAATAGCATTATTGGTTAAAAAACGAAACCTGTATTAACCGGCAGCCCTCTGGCAGGCTGGGCTTTAATTCGTCCGTGCTGAAAACAAGGTGCGTTTTAAAAGCGCCCCTATTGCGCGATGTTGCCGCAGACGACAGGTTTGCGCATTCATAGGCTTACCGTTCGACCTCATCGCAGCCGCCCTTGCGCCGGTTGCCGTTGGCTTGACCAGAGAGCTTTACCGCCACTTCACCGCAAGGTCTGCCCATCCCGAAAACCTCGCCTGGATGACTGCTGGCGCGGCCGCGTTCGTGGCTTGCGCCAAGCTGATTTAAAACACGCTCTGGTGTTCGGCGAAATGCGCTTGAGGCAACAAAAACCCCGCTGTAGCGATGAACTGCGCGGGTTTTGAGGGGGTATGACACGACCTGATTTGATCAGGTGGGCCAGCCTGAGCGCCAGACCTCAAGCCGTGAGCCGGTGCCGTGCCTGGCTGGCTGATCTGGTGCCGGTGTCGTGCCGTGCCGTGCCGTGCCGTGCTGGTGGCCGGTGCCGGTGCCGGTGCCGGTGCCGGTGCTTGGCTGATCTGGTGCTGGTGCTGGTGCTGGTGCTGGTGCTGGTGCTGGTTGGGGTGGCGGTTCGGTTCGGTTCGGTTCCCCGGTGCTGATCGATGGTGTACGCCGCGTGAGACACTGACGATGAACATGCACCACGTGCGGTATGGCCCCCCTATAGGTTCTCCTGGGGCGTCGGGCCGTGAGGGTAATTCGACCCCCGCGCTTTCCTTGCTGGCAGGGTTTTAAAAGCAGGTTTACCAGGTTAATTTGGTTTACTAAAAGCCGGTTAATTAATGGTTGCGGGCGGTGTTGTGTCTGACGACCGGCAAGCCACGCGCCCGGCCCCCGCCGCCGCGCTGTTGCACGGGGTGCATAGGGGGTTGTGTTGTGGCCCCCCTCTTTTTTCTCATCAATGTGAGAATGTGCCCCCAACTCCTGAAAATATGCCCCCAAATGTGCCCCCAGTTACCCCCGGAACGTGTCGCACTTTACCGGACGTTAAAGAACGACAGGGTTTAGCTTTTTAAGAGTTTCCAGAGGAGAAAAGAAAAAAGCCGCACGTCTTTGGACGTAAGCGGCTTGAAATGTGGTGTCGCCAACAGGAATCGAACCTGTATCTAGCACTTAGGAGGCACTCGTTCTATCCGTTGAACTATGGCGACACGTCTTGGCAGGTTGCGAAGAACCGGAATTGTATGCGCTGAACGCGGGTTGTTGAAGGCGGGCGCTTTCAGGCTCAGTCGTAGGGCACGGTAAAAATCAGGTCTATTGCGCTTTGCTCGCCCGCCTGGGCACGCAGCGTGAAGCGCTGCGACAGGTCATAGAAAACAAACAACGTTCCCAATGCGCCAGAAATACTGCGTTCATAGGCTGCATAAAAATTGCGCGAAAACCGTTTTCCCAGGGTAATGGCACCGCCAGTGGCCGTGCCGTCGGCATTGTTGGATGAACCCCGGAACGACAACTCGTCCAGGCCCAGCGAGGCGGCCAGACCGCCCGACATGCCGCCGCCTTTGCTGCCCAGCAGCGCAAGCGCAGCTTGCTGCAGCAGAGCCGCTTCGGCGCCACCGGCTGCCGAGGGCCGGCCCACAATCAGCCAAGACAGTTTTTCCGCATCAGGCAGTTCAGGCTGCGCATACAGGCGCACGCTGGGCAGCAGGGCGGTGCCGGTAATTTGCACGCCGACGCGTTGCGTGAGGTTGGGGCGAATCGCCAGAATATCGAGCGTCGGGTTGTCAATCGCGCCGGTAAAGCGGATCACCCCTTGCTCGACATCGAGCCGCTGGCCGTAGGCGCGGTATTGCCCGCCAAAGGTTCTGAGCGTGCCGACCAGCCGTGGCTCGCTCAGTGAATTGCCACTGAGTGCCAGCGTGCCGCGAATCCGCGTGTCAATGCCTTTGCCCTGAATGCGGAAGTCGCGCCCCAGGTCAATATCTACCGCCAGCTTGAGAGGCCGGTTTGCCTTGTCAACGGTTTCATTGCTGGTTTTTTCAGGGGCTTTTTTGCCCGCTGCCGCGCCGCTGGCAGTGCGCACGATGACGTCATCGCCCAGTTGCGGCGTGCCTTCATCGGGCAGGATGATGCGCGCCTTGTCAATCACCAGCTTGCCGGTCAGTTCGGTCTGATCACCCTGGAGCCTGGCCTGCACGTCACCCGAAACAGTGAGCTGCCGGTCGGTGCGGATGCTGGCGCGCAACTGCTGCAATTTGGCGTCGAGCTGAACCTGCGGTTTGCCGTTGATCCAGCCGGCTTCGCCCTGCGCTGTCAGGCTGCCGCCGGTGCCTTTTTCGCCCGCGCCTTGCAGCGTGAATTCGTTGATGCGCATGCGCGTACCGTCCAGCCGGGCGCGCAGGCGGCCATTGCCAAATTCGATGCCATCGACGACTGAACGCAAGGCCAGGTCGTTGGCCTGCAAGTCGCCGGCCAGGTTGGGGGCTGCACGGGTTCCGCTGATTGTCACATCGGCCCCGAGCGAGCCGCGCAGCCGCCAGCCGGGCGGCGCCAGCAGCGACCAGACGCCGATGCGCGGCAATTGCGCCCGAAGCTGGCCGTTGAGGGGCGCGTCTGCAGGCCAGAGCCAGCCGCCCACGCCTTGCCCATCAGGCGCGCGAACCAGCCGTGTTTTGAGCTGACCGTCGGCGGTGCCGGCGCGTTCGCTGTTCCAGCGCAAGGCCAGCGTCAGCGCGTCGCCTGCGGTTTCCAGAGAGATGCGGGCCTCCTTGATGCCCGCTGCCACGCGCGTCGCATTGCCAGGCACGCCTGGGGCTTCTACGGTGATGTCGCCGCTGCTGCGCGCCAGGCTGGCCTTGACTTTGAGGCTGTTGTTGAGCACGGCGTCCCATTGGCCCTCAAACACCAGCGTGCCGCCCAGGCCTGCGCCCTTCATCTGTGGGCCAGCCAGCAGTTCGACCCAAGCAATCGGCAGCCCCGTTATTTTTCCGGCGGTCACCAGTTCACCCGCACGCCAGCGCACGGGTTGCCATGACAGCGTAGCCTGGGAGGGCGGGGTGCTTGAGGCGGTGCTTGCGGGTGCCGTCAAAAGCGCCTCGCCAGAGCCGCTTTCAAACGCGCCGCCTGTGCGTGAAGGTGTCCACTTCAGGGCAACCGGGGCACGCGTTGCAAGCCGCCATGCGCCGCTGCCCAGTGCCGGGTCTTCAACGCTCAGGCTCAATTGCTTGACCAAGCCTTTCCAGGCTGATTCGCCAAGGGGCGTGTTGGTATTCGCAGGCTTCAACCGTCCGCCATCGACGGCCACTTGCAGGGCATAGCGGCGCTGGTCGATTTCGACCCGGCCTTGCACGCCCAGTTGGGCTTGAGTCAGTCGGCCCGACAGCGTGGCTTGCAGTTCTCGAACTTTCAGCAGATTGGCGCTTGCTGCAGCTTTGGGGGCGGTGACGGCCTTGGCAGGCGTGTTGGCTGCAGGTTTTTTCGGGGCTGGTGCTTTGGATGCGGCTGGAATCCAGTCTAGCGACGGCACATCGAGTTTTGCCTGCAAGGCCGGGTCTTGCCAGCCGCCTTTCCATTGGGCTTGCAGTTCGGCGCTGCCGCTGGCCGAGGCGCTCAACACCGACGCGGGCATGCCGGGGAGCTTTTGCAGCCAGCGCAGCGCCTGGGCTGCATCGCGGCCGCGCACGCTCAATTCGCCAGCGCCGCTGGTGGGGCGCATTTCGCCATTCAATTTGGCTTCCAGCCCTGGTGCTGACAAGGCCAGCTTGCCCTGGCCGCCTTTTTGGGCGGGCTGCACCTCAAGCTGACCGCTGAGTTCGGCGTCGCTGGTGCGTACTTGCAGGGCCGACAGCGTCAAGGTGCCTCCTGCCTGTTGCGCATTCCAGCTGCCGGTGGCGCTGGCATCGCGCAAGCGCAGTTGCTCCAGCAAGTTGTTTTGGCCCGAGTGGGTTCGGGGCGCAGGCCGTTTGACGGCGTTGGCCGCGCCACGCGCTGTCTGGACGCTGGCATCAAAACGCGTGATGGCGCCCTGGCCATTAACTTCAGCCCGGCCATCGAGTGGCAAGGGAGCCAGTTGGGTATGCAGCTGGGCCGGGTTGATGTGTTTGAGGGTGGCGTTCAGTTGCCATGCCTGTGCAGGTGCCGTGGGCTCTGCCGTGGCAGGTGCTGTGGCTGGCGATACGGATGGCGGCGCGGCGGGTGGTGCGGGCGCCCATTCGCCGCTGGCCAGCAATTCGCCGCCGCCCAGTTGTGCTTTGAGGCTGCGCACCAGGGCCGCGCCATCTCGCCATTCGCCTTGCGTGTCCAACTGCTCGACCGGCAAACGTTGCTGATCCCAGGGGCCGGGCAGGCTATTGGTCAGTTGCAACTGCAAGGCCCAGGCCGGACTGGCTGCCGTTGGACTGGCGTTTTCGAGCGGCTGAACGCTGGCGCTGCCGCTCAGCAGGGTTTGCGGCGCTTGCGGCAGCAGAGCGGCAAGGTCCAGGTCACGAAAGGTTGCCTCTGCTTGCGGCAAAGGTTGCGCCGCCCAGGGCGTGACGCGGGCGCTGGCGCTGGCGTGGGGCTGCAGGGCGGGTTTTTTGGCATCGGCTGCAGACGCTGTGGCGGCGGCGGTCATCTGCAGCTCTGCCTTGACCTGCATGTCAGTCAGTGGGCCGTTGGCGGTCGCCTGGAAGGTCAGCGGCACAGGCTCCGGGTTGTTGGGCACAGTAACGGCCAGCGCACCCGACAAGGTGGCCTGCAGCGTGAGCGGCCCGGTCGATGTCAGCACCGCCCGTCCGCTGTAAAGGCCGCTGGCGTACTGCGTGCTTTTCAGATCAAACTGATGCTGCAGGCCGTTGTACGCATAGTTTCCGGCGATATCGGCAACCGTGAACGCGGCCTTGCCTTTGTATTCAAATTGACCGACAAAAAAATCGTCCAGCGCTATCTGCAAAGGCAAACCCAATGCGTTAGGTGGAAGTGTTGGCGTGGGTGACGGTGGACGCGTGTCCGTGACCTCAATGCTGGCTGCTGACAGCCGGTTGAGCTTGAGCGTGCCGTGCAGCAAAGACCAGGGCTGCCAGGACAGCGTGACATCGCGCGCATCGGCATTCAGGCCGTCTTGCTCCCAGTTCAACTGGTCAACATGGCCGCCTGCGCGCAAGGAACCGGTGGCATTTTCAAACTTCAGCGGCTGTGACTGGCTGGCCCATTGCAGGCCTGTGGCGAGCGAGCCTTCAGTACCAGCCCACCACCACAATGCGCCCGTGGCGCCGACAGTCAGGGCGATCAGGCCGCCTGCCACGCGGGCCGAAGCTTTTAACCAGCTCCTGGCTGGCTTGGCGGCGCGTTTGGCCTTCGTGTTTGCGGGTTTGCTGGGTGTGGCCATCAAAAGACAAAGCCTACGCTGATGTGCAGACGCGCCTGCTTGACCTTCAGGCCATAAGCCAGATCAATCTGCAGCGGACCAATCGGGCTTTTCCAGCGCACGCCGGTTCCGATGCCGAAGGAAGGACTCAGGTCTTGCGGTTTGTCGGCCACAGCGCCAGCGTCGACAAATACCGTCTGCTCGAATTCGTTGGACCGGCCTTTGAGTGTGATGGGGCGTTGCCACTCGATGCTGCCAACCGCCATGTAGCGGCCAGGGCCAATCACCCCATTGGGCAGCGCAATGCCGATGTCCCGGTAGCCATAGCCGCGCACCGTGTTGTCGCCACCGGTGCGAAACAGTTGTGTGGAAGGGATGGGCGCCGTGTCTTTGCCCAACACCGCGCCACCTTCTGCGCGCATGGCGATCCGGCCGTTGTCAAGCGGCAAAATGCCGAGCCAGCGGCCCACCGTACGCGTGAACGGCTGGCGCACCTGACCCAGCGTGGTACCACCGCCCAGTTCAAAGCCAAGCGCATAGCCCTTGCTCGGGAAAGGCGTGCTGTCAAAGTAGCGGCCAGTCCAGATGTAATTGGCCGTCAGCGCCGAGCCGTTGCCGGTCGTGGCGGCGGAATTGCCGGTGACTCCCGTTCCCTGAACATTGGCGCGGTCGTACTGCACGTAAATATTGCGGTCAATCTGGTCGCCGACCTGCGAACGGCCAAAGCGCAGGCGCTGCGCCTGGGTGATCAGCTCGTTGTCATTAATGCGCTCTATGCGGCCCAGCGCGCCCCAGCGCCAGTTCGCCTCGTCGGGAATGGAGAGCCAATCGGTTTGCGCAGAGGGCGATTTTTTCTCCAGCTGAAGCTTGGTCGTCGCGCGCCAGCCGATGCCGGGCACCCGGTGGTGCGTATGCTCCAGCGTTGCGCGTGGGCCATTGTCCGTGGTGACACCGACACCGAGAACAACTTTTTGCAGCTTGGCTTCACGCACCTGAACCTGCACAGGAACCGCCTGCGGGTCGTTATCGGGGTTGATAAAGACATAGGCCGAATCAAAGTAGCCGCTGGACGCCAGCCGTTGCTGCGCCTGCACGAGGTCATTCAAATCGTAAATATCACCCTGATTCAGGCGTGCCAGACGGGGCACCAGCACCGGGTCATAGCGTTCCACGCCGCTGACCTGCATCGGCCCGAGCCGATAAAGCGGGCCGGAATCCAGGCTCACGGTCAAGCTGGCGGTATGCGCCGGGGCATCCACGTCGGCCAGGCTGCCGGCCAGTTTGCCGGCCGGGTAGCGTCGGGCGACCAGCTGACGCAAAGCCTGGGTTTTTGCGCCGCTCCAGGTATCCTGGGTGAAGCGCAGGCCAGTCGGCAAACGCCAGTCTTGCTCGATTTCAGTGCGCTGCGCTATCGCGTCAATGTCTGGCGAGTCGGCAATATCACCTAAAAAATTAATCGCTACCGGGCCGATCTGCGTGGCTTGACCGGGTTCAACGGCCACCACGATGACGGGGCGCTCATTGACCCCGCCTTCGCGCGTAATGCGGATCTCAGGGCTGAAATAACCCAGCGTGCCGACCAGGTTGCGGACATTGCGTTCGGCCAGCACGATCAGGCGCGCCAGCTCGGACTCGTCCAGATCGGTGACGGCGCGGTAGCGCTGCAGTTCAAGGTGCTTTTCAAGCATCTCCTTGATTTCTGACGGGGCGCGGACTGATATGTCAAAAGCCGTCACTTCGGGCTCTGCGCTGGTCGGGCCGACAGCGCCTTGCGGCGTGGCCTCGGGCTCGACTTTTTCGGGCGGCGGTTCAGGCGCGGGCGCGGTTTGCTTGACGCTCGACGGCGGTGTGGAAGTAGAAGATATCGAAGGATCTGCTGGCGGCGCTACGGGTGCAGCAGTTTGTGCCTGGGCCGCAGGCCCAAGGAGCAGGGCCGTCAGGGCCAATGAGGTGAGCGCTAAACGGGCCGGAAGTGGCGTGGCGCCAATGGCTGTCTGCATGCAGTGGGTACTGGAATGGGTCACGGGCCGGAGTTTACGTTGACATTATTTCGAGAGCAGCCGAATGGCTTCTTCAAGCCCTTTCAAAGTCAGGGGATACATGCGCTGGCCCATCAACTGCTGGATCACGCTGATGCTCTGGCGGTATTGCCAGATGCCCTGTGGCTCGGGGTTGATCCAGGCGAACTTGGGAAAGGCGTTGGTCAGCCGTTGCAGCCATTCAGCGCCGGCTTCCTCGTTGTTGTATTCGACGCTGCCACCCGCCTGCAAAATCTCGTAAGGACTCATGGTGGCGTCGCCAACGAAGATCAGCTTGTAGTCCTTGTTGTACTTGCGGATGATGTCCCAGGTCGAAAACTTCTCGGCAAAGCGGCGGCGGTTGTTCTTCCACATGAAGTCATACACGCAGTTGTGGAAGTAATAGAACTCAAGGTGCTTGAACTCGGCCTTGACGGCGGAAAACATTTCTTCTACGCGGTGAATGTGGTCGTCCATGGTGCCGCCCACGTCCATCAGCAGCAGCACTTTGACGTTGTTGTGGCGCTCGGGCACCATCTTGATGTCGAGCCAGCCGGCGTTGGCGGCGGTGGAGCGGATGGTGTCGTCCAGGTCAAGCTCTTCCTGGTTGCCCTGGCGGGCGAACTTGCGCAGGCGGCGCAGCGCCACCTTGATGTTGCGCGTGCCGAGTTCCTGCGTGTCGTCGTAATCCTTGTAGGCGCGCTGGTCCCAGACCTTGACGGCGCTGCGGTTGCGGCTTTTTTCCTGGCCGATGCGAATGCCTTGCGGGTTGAAGCCGTTAGCGCCGAAGGGCGAGGTGCCGCCGGTGCCAATCCATTTGCTGCCGCCCTCGTGGCGCTCTTTTTGTTCTTCAAAACGTTTTTTCAGCGTTTCCATGAGCTCGTCCCAGCCCATTTTTTCAATCTTGGCCTTGTCCTCGGGGCTGAGTTCGAGCTCCAGGTTCTTGCGCAGCCATTCGAGCGGAATGTCCTTGGTGAAGTCGGCCACCATCTCCACGCCCTTGAAATAGCTGGCAAAGGCGCGGTCAAACTTGTCGTAGTGCTTTTCGTCTTTCACCATGATGGTGCGGCTGAGGTAATAGAAGTCGTCAATCTTGTAGGCGCCTTCGCTGATCTCGTCTTCAGGCCCATCGAGCTTGCCGCTGTTGGGCCCGACCACACCGGCCTGCAGCGCTTCGAGCAACATCAAAAATTCCTTGACGGAAACCGGCAATTTGGCCGAGCGCAAGGTGTAGAAAAAATCAATCAGCATGGTTTATTTAACAATCAGTCGCGGGCTTTGCCAAGTTGATACGCCAAGTGCGCCTTGACTGTGGGCCACTCGCTGGCAATGATGCTGAACACCACGGTGTCGCGCAGCGTGCCGTTGGGCGAGACCTGGTGGTTGCGCAGCACGCCGTCTTGCTTGGCACCGAGCCGCGCAATGGCCGTCCGGCTGTCGAAATTGAACCGGTGGGTGCGAAATTCCACCGCAATGCAGTTCAGCTTTTCAAAGGCGTGTTTCAGCAAAAGCAGCTTGGCCTCGGTGTTCAGTCCGGTTCGCTGGACGCTTTTGCTGTACCAGGTATGGCCAATTTCCAGCCGACGGTTTTTTGCATCAACGTTGAAAAAACGGGTGGAGCCGACAATTTTTCCGTCGGATTTGCGGCGCACGACGAACGGCATGGCACCCGAGTCATCGCGCATGCGCAGGGCGTCGTGCATGTAGCTGATCACGGCGTCCGGGCTGGCAATGGCGGTGTACCAGAGCTTCCAGAGCTCGCCGTCCCTGGCGGCCTCCAGCAGTTCGGCCTCATGCCGGCTTTCCAGTGGCTCCAGGATCACCCACTGGCGTCCTGTCAGGGTGACGGGTTCAATGAATCGCATCGGATACGCTTTCTGTCCACAACACTGGCGGTTTCATGCTGGAGCGTTTACGGTTAACGGTTGTTGCGCTGCATGAACACTAGCTTTTCAAACAGGGTCACGTCTTGTTCGTTTTTAAGCAGCGCGCCCAGAAGCGGCGGCACGACAACCTTCTGGTCACTGCTTTGCAGCGCTTCAATCGAAATGTCTTCGGCCACCAGCAGCTTGAGCCAGTCAAGCAGTTCGCTGGTAGAGGGTTTCTTTTTCAGGCCGGGCAGGTTGCGAACGTCGTAGAACGTTTTCATGGCGGCGGCCAGCAGTTCCTTCTTGAGCGTCGGGAAATGCACGTCCACGATTTGCTTCATGGTGTCCGCGTCAGGGAACTTGATGTAGTGGAAAAAGCAGCGGCGCAAAAAAGCGTCGGGCAGTTCCTTTTCGTTGTTGGAGGTAATGAACACCAGCGGCCGATGCTTGGCCTTGATCAGCTCACGCGTCTCGTAGACGTAGAACTCCATCCGGTCGATTTCGCGCAGCAAATCGTTCGGAAACTCGATGTCGGCCTTGTCGATTTCGTCAATCAGCAGCGCGACCGGCTGGTCGGCGGTAAACGCCTGCCACAGCACGCCCTTGACGATGTAGTTGTGAATGTCCTTGACCTTTTCATCGCCCAGTTGCGAGTCCCGCAAACGCGACACCGCATCGTATTCATACAGGCCTTGCTGGGCTTTTGTGGTCGATTTGATGTGCCACTGCAGCAGCGGAAGGTTCAGCGCCTGGGCCACTTCCTCGGCCAGCATGGTTTTGCCGGTGCCAGGCTCGCCCTTCACCAGCAGGGGTCTTGTCAAGGTCGAGGCGGCATTGACCGCCAGCATCAGGTCTGGCGTGGCAACGTAGTTTTTTGAGCCTTGAAATTTCATGGTTTTTGAAATGGACGTATTGATATAAAAGGGGTGCTAGGTGAAATTAAGTACGGCAGCCTTTGTTTTGGAAGGCGCAGATATAATCCGCCGTTGTTTTAACGATGACTTCTCACCTGATTGTGCGCGCAAAATGAATAAGCTGTTCACCTCGATATTTGCTCTGGCCCTCTCATCCTTGACGGCTGCAAGCCTTGCCCAGGAGATCAAGGGCGACGCCAAGGCCGGAGAAACCAAGAATGCCATGTGCATCGGTTGCCACGGCATCAAGGGCTATCAGTCGTCTTTCCCCGAGGTGTACAAGGTGCCGATGATTTCTGGCCAGAGCGCCGGCTATATCTCGTCGGCGTTGCATGAATACAAAAAAGGCGCACGCAAATACCCCACGATGCGCGGCATTGCAGAGACGCTCAGCGATCAGGACATCGCTGACCTGGCCGCTTATTACAGTACGCATGGCGTGGTTGCCGGCGCAGAGCTTCCTGCCAAACCGGCCAAAGAGCCTAGCGTTGAAGTCCAGGCTTTGCTCAACAAAGCCAATTGCGCCTCTTGCCACGGTGCCAATTTCAGCAAGCCCATTGACCCCAGCTACCCCAAGATTGCCGGCCAGCATGCCGACTATCTGTACGTAGCACTCAAGGCCTACAAGGCTGACAACGGCAATAACCCCAATGCAAAAGTCGGTCGCTCGCACCCCATCATGGGCGGCATGGCCAAGCAGTACAGCAATGCAGAACTCAAGGCCATGTCCAATTACCTCTCCTCCGTCGAGGGTGAGCTGAAGGTGGTTCCCGAGAGCCGTTTTCGCTAAGTAGACAAACGCTTCAAGACGAAAAAAGCCGCTGGAAAAGCGGCTTTTTTGCGTCTAGATGGGCCGACCGGCGCTGGCTTGCTCAGCGGTCAATCGCGCGTGGCGTGACGCTGGACGCACTCGATATACGCAGCACCGTCAGGCGGGCGGCCTGAACGCTGGCTTTCCCAGACCATGCTGCCCAGGCATTCCATGGTTTCATGGTGTGCCGCATGCAGCGAGTCGCGCCGGGCGACCAGCAACTCGACGGCCTGGCGAATGCCGCGCGGCTGGTCAATCGAGCACTGCTCGCTGATTGACAGGTGCATCGACAAATGCAAAAAGGGATTGGTTTTGCCGCCTTCCACGTCATACATTTTCTCCAGCGCCGCGTCGGCGTCTTTAAAGTCGGCATGGTATTCGGGATGCTCGTCCATCCACTGGCTTGCTATGGTTTCTATAGCTTCCAGCGGTTGAGGGGTGAGCGCTTTGGCATAAACGGAGCAAAAAAACCGGCGAACATCAGCTTGAGAGGGCGTAAACATGGCCAGAGCGTAGCACGCACACATTTCCCGTTGCCGCCATGATGAATCATTTTTCTGCCCCAGGCGAATAGGGCTTATCAGTTGGGTTTCAGCTGCGTTGCAGGCTGAGTCTTTCAGAAATGCGCCGTGCTGTTTCCAGCAGTGCGGGCAGCATGGTTTCCTGCATGACCTTGGCGCTGGTGCGGTTGGCCTGGCCGCTGATATTGAGCGCTGCCACCGTCTGGCCAGTCCGGTCGGTGATCGCTGCGGCCATCGACACCAGGCCCTCTTCGAGTTCCTGGCTGACCATCGACCAGCCCTGCCTGCGCACCTGCGCGATTTTGGCCGCCAACTCATCCGGGTCGGTGACTGTATAGCGGGTGCGCGGGCTGCGTTCTGATGCCTGCAGCACCGCCATCATCTGATCCGGCGGCAAGGCCGACAGCAGCATGCGGCCCATCGAGGTGGAGTAAGCCGGCAGCCGCGAACCGACGCCCAGGCTGATGCTCATGATCTTGTGGGTTGACACGCGCATGACATAAACAATGTCGGTGCCGTCCAGCACCGCCGCCGAACACGATTCCCTGACCTGACCGGCCAGCGTTTCCATCAGCGGCTCGGCCAGGTTCCAGATGGGCAGCGACGACAGGTAGGCAAACCCCAGGTCCAGGATGCGCGCCGTCAGACGGAACAGTTTGCCGTCACTTTCCACATACCCCAGCGTTTGCAATGTCAGCAGGATGCGCCGTGCGCCGGCGCGCGTCAGGCCGGTGCGCCCGGCCACTTCGGACAGCGTTTGACGGGGCGACTGTGCACTGAAGGAACGAATTACCTCCAGGCCGCGCGCAAAAGACTGCACATAGCTGTCGCCGGGTGCGGGTGACGTGCGCTTTGTCGCGGACGAGATATCCGTGCTGGCAAAGGGTGGGGTTTTGGTGGTTGCCATGACAGTTTAAATCTCCTAGAATTCATTATACGAACAGTTGTTCTTATTGCGAACAAATAAAATCAAGGTCTGGTGGGTCGTTTCATGGCGTTTGCCATGGCGTTGCCAGATATTCCTGAATCCTGGAGACCCCTGAATGATCAACAAGATTGCCCGGTCGGTGGCCGATGCGCTGGCCGATGTCAAGGACGGCTCGACGGTATTGATTGGCGGCTTCGGCACCGCCGGCAACCCGACCGAGCTGATTGACGGCCTGATTGCGCAGGGGGCGAAAGACCTGACCGTCGTCAACAACAACGCCGGCAATGGCCAAGCCGGTCTGGCGGCCCTGCTCAAGACCGGCCATGTGCGCAAGATCATCTGCAGCTTTCCGCGCCAAGCCGACAGCCAGGTGTTCGATGGCCTGTACCGCAGCGGCCGCATCGAGTTAGAGCTGGTGGCGCAAGGCAATCTGGCCGAACGCATCCGTGCGGCAGGGGCCGGCATTGGCGCGTTTTTCTGCCCGACCGGCTACGGCACCGAACTGGCCAAGGGCAAGGAAACGCGCGAGATCAACGGCAAGCACTACGTGCTCGAATACCCGATTTATGGCGACGTGGCGCTGATCAAAGCCGAACAGGGCGACCGCTGGGGCAACCTGACCTACCGCATGTCGGCGCGCAATTTCGGGCCGGTGATGGCGATGGCGTCGCGTTACACGGTCGCCACCGTACATGAGATTGTGGAACTGGGCGCGCTCGACCCCGAAGCCATCGTGACGCCGGGCATCCACGTTCGCCAGGTGGTGCGCATCGCGCGTGTCGCCACCCAGGCCGGCGGGATCAAAAATAATGCCAAATTGGCCTCTGGCGCATAAGGAATGGGTATGACAAGCTATCAAAAAAGAAGCAAAAATGAACTGGCTAAACGCGTGGCGCAGGACATTCCTGACGGCGCTTATGTCAATCTCGGCATCGGCATGCCGACGCTGGTGGCCAACCACATTCCCGCTGGGCGCGAAGTCATCCTTCAAAGCGAAAACGGCATTCTCGGCATGGGCCCGGCACCGGCTGCAGGCGATGAAGACTACGACCTCATCAACGCTGGCAAGCAGCCGGTCACGCTGCTGCCGGGCGGCGCTTATTTCCACCATGCCGACAGCTTTGCGATGATGCGCGGCGGCCACCTCGACATCTGCGTGCTGGGGGCGTTTCAGGTATCCAGCACAGGCGACCTGGCCAACTGGAGCACCGGCGAGCCCGGCGCGATTCCGGCTGTCGGCGGTGCGATGGACCTGGCCATTGGTGCCCGGCAAACCTGGGTGATGATGGATTTGATGACGAAGCAAGGCGAAAGCAAGGTGGTGGCGCAGTGCAGCTATCCGCTGACCGGTATTGGCTGCGTCAAGCGAATCTACACCGAACTGGCGACGCTGCAATGCACGCCGCAGGGCTTGACGCTGATCGACAAGGTCGATGGACTGGCGCATGCCGAGCTTGAAAAGCTGGTAGGACTGCCAATCCTCCCAATGGCCAATTAAATCCGAAATTTTGCATTGAACTGACAGCCTGACATCCCAAGAAAGAGACTCACCCATGACCACCAAACAAGCCTTCATCTGCGACGCCATCCGCACGCCTTTCGGCCGCTACGGCGGCGCCCTGAGCAGCATCCGCACCGACGATTTAGGCGCGATTCCCATTCGGGCATTGATGGCGCGTAACCCGAACGTCGACTGGCAAGCGGTGACCGACGTGATCTACGGCTGCGCCAACCAGGCCGGTGAAGACAACCGCAACGTTGCCCATATGGCCAGCCTGCTGGCCGGCTTGCCGATTGAAGTGCCGGGCGCGACCCTGAACCGCCTGTGCGGCTCGGGGCTGGACGCCGTGGGCACGGCCGCGCGCGCCATCAAGGCCGGCGAAGCGGGCTTGATGATTGCCGGCGGCGTCGAAAGCATGAGCCGCGCACCCTTCGTCATGCCCAAGGCTGAAAGCGCTTTTTCCCGCATCAATACCGTGTATGACACGACCATTGGCTGGCGTTTCATCAACAAGCTGATGAAGGCGCAATACGGCGTCGATTCCATGCCTGAAACCGCCGAGAACGTCGCCACCGACTTCGGCATTGAACGCGAAGCCCAGGACCGCATGGCCATGAACAGCCAGCTCCGGGCCGTGGCCGCGCAAAAAGCCGGCCACCTGGCGCGCGAAATCGTGCCGGTGAGCGTGGCGCAGCGAAAGGGCGACCCGGTCATCGTCAGCCAGGACGAGCATCCGCGTGAAACCAGCCTCGAAGCGTTGACGAAACTCAAGGGGATCGTGCGTCCCGACGGCAGCGTGACCGCCGGCAATGCGTCGGGCGTGAACGATGGCGCTTGCGCCTTGCTGCTGGCCGATGAAGCCAGCGCCGCCAAAAACGGCCTGGTGCCGCGTGCCCGTGTGGTCGGTATGGCGACAGCCGGCGTGGCCCCGCGCATCATGGGCTTTGGGCCAACGCCCGCCACGCTGAAGGTGCTGGCGCTGACCGGATTGACCATTGACCAGATGGATGTGATTGAGCTCAACGAAGCCTTTGCCGCACAGGGCCTGGCCGTGCTGCGTGCGCTGGGCCTGCAAGACGACGACGCCCGCGTCAACGCCTGGGGTGGCGCGATTGCGCTGGGCCATCCGCTGGGCGCCAGCGGCGCGCGCCTGGCCACCACCGCCGTCAACCGGCTGCACGCCACGGGCGGACGCTACGCGCTGTGCACCATGTGCATCGGCGTGGGGCAAGGCATTGCCGTCATTCTGGAAAGAGTCTGAACGCTTCAGTGCCTAAAAAATCAGTATTTTGCTACTGAATCAGTAGCTGTCAGCGCCCGTGCAGCATGCGCAAGAGGCCTGTTTGATGCAAAAAATGGACAAAAGCAGCGCCTGACATGCCGCCGTGGCGCTACTAACGGCGCTGCGCCGCCTCAGACGCGCCAGGCGGGCAGCGCCCAGTTGCGCCACAGCGCCATCAGGCGCAGCCCGGCCGTCACGCTGACGCAGACCACCAGCGCCAGCCAGCCCGGCGCGTCCAGCAGCCCCAGACCCACATACACCCAGCCGCCGGCAAATGCGCAAACGGCATAAGGCCGGTGGTCCCGAAAGGCCGTCGGCACTTCATTGCAGACCATGTCGCGCAGCACGCCGCCGAACACGCCGGTGATCAAGCCCATCAGCACCGCCACCAGCATCGGCATTTGCGCATCCAGCGCCAAATGAACGCCGGTCGCCGTGAACAGGCCCAGCCCCAGCGCGTCAGGCCACTGGATGGCCTTTTCGGTCACCTCGAAATGGTGTTCGCGCAGAAACAGCATCGCCAGCACGCACAGCGCCATCACGCCCCAGAGCAGCTCGACATGCGCGACCCAGAAAAAAGGCCGCTGGTCGAGCAGCAGGTCGCGCAGCGTGCCGCCGCCAAACGCTGTCAAAAAACCCACCACGCACACGCCGACCGCATCGAGCTTTTTGCGCGCCGCCTCCAGCACGCCCGACACGGCAAAAGCGGCCGTGCCGGCCAGCTCGACCAGCAGGCGCAGCGTTTCTCCCCAGGATTGAATGTTGACCAGCATGCCCGTATTGTCGTGCGCCCGGCGCTGGCCACAGCGCAGGTAACATGGCGCACTTTGTTGTCGCCACGCCCGCTTTGTCGCCCGGTGCGGGCCAGAAAGACCTGCCGCCGTGGACTTCCCGCTGATCACCGACCCTTACTTTTACGCCGTCGCCATTCCGGCCGTGCTGCTGCTGGGCATCAGCAAAAGCGGCTTTGGGGCGGGCTTTGGCTCACTCGCCGTGCCGATGATGGCGCTGGCCGTCAGCGTGCCGCAGGCCGCCGCCATCCTGATGCCGCTGCTGCTGCTGATGGACTTGCTCGGCATCGCTGCATTCCGCAAGGACTTTGACTACCCGTTTTTGAAATTCCTGGTGCCCTTTGGCCTGGTCGGAACGGTGGTGGGCGCGCTGCTGTTCAGGGTGCTCGATGCGCACACGGTGGCGGCCATCGTGGGTGGTTTCACGCTGCTGTTTCTGGCGCAGCGCCTGCTGTTTCCGCCCCGTCCTGACAGCCCGCCGCCGCCCAAATGGCTGGGTGCGCTGCTGACCATCACGTCGGGTTTCACCAGTTTTGTCGCGCATGCGGGCGGCCCGCCGATCAGCGCCTACGTCATTCCGCTGCGCCTGAGCCCGGTCAAGTTCACCGCCACCATGGCGTTTTTCTTTTTTGTCATCAACCTGTCCAAGTGGATTCCCTACGCCTGGCTGGGCCTGCTGGACTGGCGAAACATGGCGACCTCGCTGGTGCTGCTGCCGCTGGCACCGATTGGCGTGTGGATCGGCGTGCGCATGGCCCGCACCATCAGCCCGCTCTGGTTTTACCGGATTTTGTACGGCGGCATGTTTCTGACAGGCGTCAAGCTGCTGTGGGACGGGTTGGCTTGATTGCTATTGATTAAATAGCTGCTTGCGCCCACCCGTATTGCGCAAGCGGCCTGTTTCATCACTATTTCAGCCTTGCGCGTCCTGCGCTGGCTGCCCGAGCTGCTCGCGCTCCAGCTTCATCTGCGCTTCGAGCTGCATCCGTCCCTGTTTAGCCACGGCGATGAACTTTTCTCGGTTGTTGCGGTGCGGGTACATCTGCTCGAACAGCGCCAGGTTGTGCTGGCGAAAGCGTTCGGCGGCTTGCTGCGCGGCCGGGGCCGGCTGGCCTAGCAGTTCGAGCACGGTGCGGGCGCTGCGCAGGCTGGAGTCGAACAGTTCGCGCTCGACGCGCATCACGCCCCGGTCGCGCAGCGCGTTCCAGTGCGACACATCCCGGGCACGGGCGACGATCTGCAGCTGTGGAAAGTTCTCCTTGACCATGTCGACGATTTTCAGCGACTGCTCCACGTCATCGACCGACAGCACCAGAATTTTGGCCTGGGCCGCGCCCGCCGTGCGCAGCAGGTCCAGCCGGGTGGCATCGCCATAGAACACGCGGTAGCCGAACGTGCGAATGGTCTCGATCATGTCGGCGTCATGGTCCAGCACGGTGGCCGAAATACCCTGCGCCAGCAGCAGGCGGCCGACGATCTGGCCGTAGCGGCCAAAGCCGGCAATGATGACCGGCGCTTCTTGCGGCTCGGAGATTTCTTCCATCATGGAGGGCTTGCCCTGGGCGTAACGCGGCAACAGCCACTTGTCGATGGCGACCAGCAGCAGCGGGCTGATGAGCATGGACAGCGCCACCGCGCCGATCAGCAGCGACGCGGTTTCGGCTGAAAACACCTGCGCGCCAGCCGCCGCCTGAAACACCACAAACGCAAATTCGCCGCCTTGCGCCAGCAGCAGCGCAAACACCGGCCGCTCTTGATACGGCAGCTTCATCGCCGCCGCCAGTCCGTAGATGGCGAGCAATTTCAGGCCCAGGAAGCCGGCCAAAATGGCCAGCATCTGGCCCGGAAATTTCCACAGCACGCCAAAGTCGATGCTCATGCCGACAGCAATGAAAAACAGGCCCAGCAGCAAGGCCTTGAACGGCTCAATATCGGTTTCCAGCTCGCGCCGGTATTCGCTTTCGGCCAGCAGCACGCCGGCCAGAAAAGCGCCGAGCGCCATCGACAGGCCAACCAGCTGCATCAGCGCCGCAATGCCGACCACCAGCAGCAGCGAAGCGGCGGTAAAGATTTCGGGCGTGCCACTGTTGGCAATCCAGCGCAGCACGGGGCGCAGCAGCAGCCGGCCACCCAGAATGATCCCGGCAATGACAGCTATGATTTTTATAGCTTCCAGCGCCCGTTCGGTATGCACAACAGCTTCATTTGATCCATTTATGGTGGCCAAGAGCGGCATCAGCGCCAAAATCGGGATAGCCGCCACGTCCTGAAACAGCAGGATCGAAAAACCGGCTTGGCCGCTGGAGGTGCGCATCAGGTTGCGTTCATGAATCGACTGCAGCGCAATCGCCGTGGACGACAGCGCCAGCCCCAAACCGGCCACCAGCGCGGTTTGCCACGCAATGCCAAACGCCATTGCGGTGCCGGTCAGCAGCGCTGCGCAGCTCAGCAACTGGGCAGTGCCCCAGCCAAAGATGGGGCGGCGCAGGCTCCACAGCCGCTTGGGCTCCAGTTCCATGCCGATCAGAAAAAGCATCAGCACCACGCCAAATTCAGCAAAATGAAGGATGTCCTGCACGTTGGTGACCAGCCCAAGTCCCCACGGGCCGATGGCAATGCCGGCGGCGAGGTAGCCGATGATCGAGCCCAAACCGAGCTTTTTGGCCAGCGGCACGGCCACCACGGCGGCGGACAGGTAAATGAAGCTGTTGATCAGCCAGGCGGGTGCGTGGTTCATGCTGGGCTGACGGACGCAGTGGTGTGGTCAACGCGCCGGGGCTGTGAACAGGTTTTTTGGGGTGCGTGCATCGGGTAACGATAGCGGAAAAGTCGGATGCCATTTGCACTTGGCAAGACTTTGACCGGCGGTGTTTTTGTATCAAGGCTGTCGCCCAACCGACAGCCCGCTTGTTTTTAATGTTTGGCACCGGGCTACAGTGGCTTGATGAAAACCTTCCAAACCCTGTCTGATCTGGCGGCCTGCACCGGCCAGGAAGTCGCTGTCAGCGACTGGCTCACCATCACGCAGCAACAGGTCAACCTGTTTGCCGACGCCACCGGCGACCACCAGTGGATTCATATTGATACGGAAAAAGCGGCTGCCGGGCCGTTTGGCGGAACCATTGCGCACGGCTTTTTTACGCTGTCGCTGCTGCCGAAGTTTTTTGAATCGTCATTCGAGGTCATCGAATCGCGCATGGGCGTGAATTACGGCCTGAACAAAGTGCGTTTCATGGCACCGGTGCCGGTCGGCAGCCGTTTGCGCGCCCGGATGACGCTGCTGAGTGCCGAGCCGATTGCCGGCAACGGCCTGCAGATGGCTTGGGAAGTCACGGTAGAGCGCGAAGGCGAGGCCAAGCCGGTGTGCGTGGCCGAGTCGCTGGTGCGGCGCTACCCGTGAAGCGCCCGGGCTGATTCAGCCGGGCTGGGCGGCGCTGGCAAAACCATTTTGCCGCCAGGCCTCAAACACGGTCACGGCGACGCTGTTGGACAAATTCAGGCTGCGCTGGCCGGGCAGCATTGGCACTTTCAGGCGTTGGCCGGCACCAAACGCTTCGCGCACTTCGGGTGCCAGCCCTTTGGTTTCAGAGCCAAACACCAGCCAGTCGCCGGGTAAAAAATGCGCCTCGTACATGCTGGAGGCACCCTGCGTGGTCAGGGCAAACAAGCGGTCAGCGGGCGGCTGCTGGCTTTGCAAAAAAGCCGGCCAGCTGGCATGGCGCAGCACCTGGGCGTACTCGTGGTAATCGAGTCCGGCGCGCCGCATGTGTTTGTCGTCCATTGAAAAGCCGAGCGGCTCGACCAGATGCAGCCGGCAGCCGGTGTTGGCCGCCAGACGGATCACGTTGCCGGTATTGGGCGGAATTTCGGGCTCGACAAGGACGATATTGAACATGGACGGCAGGTGTTGGGGAAGGGCAGCGCCGCGTTTTTTCAGCGTGCCGCAACAGGAAATGAAGCGGCGATTCTAGGCGGGCGGGGTGCGCGCCAGCACCACGGCGGTGATGTGCGCCGCGCCGGCATCCCGCAAGACCTGCGCCGCCGCAAACAGGGACGCGCCGCTGGTCATCACGTCATCGACCAGCACCACGCGCCGACCGGCCAGCCCGCGCGCCCGCAAAGGGTCGACCTGGAAGGCACCTTTGACATTGGCCAGGCGGGCTTCGCGCTTGAGCTGGCTTTGCGGGCGCGTGTGTTTGACGCGCAGCAGCATGGCAGCATCGACCTGGCCACGGGTTGGCGACTGGCGGGCGAGGGCGCTGGCCAGTTCCCAGGCCTGGTTGAAACCACGCGTTTGCAGCCGTTCGCTGGACAGCGGCAGGGCGATGAGCCAGTCTTGCGCAGTCAATTCGCTAATTGCCTGCGCCACACCGGGCGCACGCAGCATCAGGCCGGCGAAAAAACCGGCCCAGCCGTGCTGTTCACCAAACTTGTAACGCGTGATCAAGGCCGACCAGGGATAGGCGTAGGGCACGGCGGCCAGCGTTTGGTCGAGTGGCGGGTGCTGGCGCAGGCAGGCGGCGCAAAGGCGGGGTGCTGTGTGCAGACCCGGTGACAGGTCAACCGGCAGCAGCAGCGCGCAACCGGTGCAGCGCGGTTGCCAGGCGGCAAAACGCGCCAGGCAGGGCGGGCAGACCTGTTCGGCGGGCCAGCTCCGGCACACGGCGCACTCGCTGGCAAAGCCGGGCAGCCGGGGCAGGAATTTACGAAGGTGCAGCGGGCGGTAAAACACCGTGTCAATATACTCGCCTGACTTTTGGCAACCATTTCTTTTCATGACCACCACTTCGCGTCCGCCCACGCTCGATCCGCAAGCCGTCAGCCGCTGGCAGCGCATGGCGCCCCTGTCTTCGCCGTGGCTGCATGAAGAAGTGGCGCGCCGCATGCAAGACCGGCTGCAGTGGATCAAGCTCAAGCCGCAAGCCTGGGCGCACTGGGGCGCTTTGCGCGGCGGCATGCAGGCGCATGCCGAACTGGCTAAAACTTATCCTGATTCAGCCTGTTTTGTGGCTGAAGTGCAATCTGAACGTGCGCAAGAAGCTACTAAAAATATAGCAAAACCGTGGTGGAACCCCAGTCAGTGGCTGGCCGCGCCCACCCGCTTTGAAATGCCGCCGCCCGGCAGCGTGGACATGTTGTGGGCCAACATGGCGCTGCATGAGTCCGCCGATCCTCAGTCGCTGCTGGCCCAGTGGCACCAGGCGCTCAAAGTCGATGGTTTTCTGATGTTTTCCTGTTTGGGTCCCGATACAGCGCGCGAATTGCGGGCGCTGTATGCGCGCCTGGGCTGGCCGCCGGCAGGCCACGAGCTGACCGACATGCACGACTGGGGCGACATGCTGGTGCAAACCGGCTTTGCCGAGCCGGTGATGGACATGGAGCGCATCACGCTGACCTACGAGACGCCGGCGCGTCTGTTGCAGGAGCTGGCCGAGCTGGGCCGCAACTTTCATCCGGCGCGTTTTCCCGGCTTGCGCGGCAAAGCCTGGAAGGCGCAGCTGGAGCAGGCGCTGGCGGCAGAGCTGACGGGCAGCGATGGTCGGCTTTCGCTGACGTTTGAAGTTATTTATGGCCATGCGCTCAAAGCCAAGCCGAAATTCAAGGTCAGTCCGCACAGCGCGGTGTCGGTGGAGGACATGCGCCAGATGCTGCAGGCCAGTGCGGGCCCTTCTTCCCGCTGAGGCTGCAGTGGCTATATATGAATTGAAAGGCCCAGTTTAAGCACGCTTTTTAGGGGTAACCCGGCAAGGCTTGCGTTGCCCGCGCTTTGAATTTATAGTCATTTTTCGAATTCAGCGCTGCTGCCTCGTTGCGCCTTTTTCAGCGTCTTTCTGCCTTTTGCAGCTTCTTTTTTCACGGCCACACTGCATGGCGTTTATTTAAAGGTCGTCACGTGCTGCAACCCCCGCCTGCATTTCGTTTTGCCACACTGCCCGTACAAGGCACTTCTGCACAAGAAGCGGCCGTGCTTTGGCTGCTTAAACGCCATTGTTCGCTGTCGCCGGCGCAATTGGGCTGGTTTTACCTGTCCTTGTGCCTTGTTTCAATCAGCATTGCCACATTTTTCTGGGCGCAGGGCGCGGCCATGGTGATGACTTTTGCCTTGCTGGAATTGCTGGCGGTGGGCGCGGCTTTCCTGCTGTATTCGCGGCATGCGGGCGATGCGGAGAAAATTTTCCTGCAAGGCGGGCAACTGGTCATTGAGCTGGAAACTGCAGGGCGCACCGAGCGGGCCGAGTTCAATCGCGAATGGGTGCGGGTCGAGCCCAAACATGGCGATGGTTCGCTGATTGAGGTGTCTGGGCAGGGCCGGTCAGTGCGGGTAGGGCGCCATATGCGGCCCGAATTGAGGCCACTTTTGGCCCGGGAAATACGACTTGCGTTGCGTGCATGCTGAGTAAGAAGCGATATATCGGTACTGCATTTCCGATTTCGGAACTTTGACCTCCCTCAAACTTTATAATGGCGGGTTAATTCAATCGGTAATTGAAGCAGAAAAAAGAGTGATCACGATGAACCTGAGCAATACCATGAGCAAAATGACACGGCTTGGCTTCCAGCATGCAGGCGCACTGGGTGTTTCCGCAGCAGCCTGGATTAGCACTGCCGCCTATGCTGTCAACGACCTGCCCGGCGGCCCGGCCGTCAACCAGCTCAACTTGCATCCCGCAGCCACCCGCATTGCCGAAGAACAGCAATGGCTGCATTGGTTCATGATGGCGATTTGCCTCGTGATCTTCGTGGCCGTGTTCGGGGTGATGTTTTACTCCATCCTGAAACACCGCAAGTCGGTGGGCCACAAGGCCGCCAACTTCCACGAGTCAGCCGCTGTGGAAATTGCCTGGACCATCATTCCCTTCCTGATCGTCATCGGTATGGCGCTTCCTGCCACCAAAGTGCTGGTTGCCCAGAAAGATACCACGGGCGCAGACCTGACCATCAAGGCCACAGGTATCCAGTGGAAATGGGGTTATGACTACATCAAGGGCGAGGGCGAAGGCATCGGTTTTGTCTCTACGCTCGACAACGACCAGCGTGTCATGTCCAACAACGGCGGCCCCAAAGCCGGTGAAGTTGCCCCAGACAATTACCTGCTCAAGGTCGACAACCCGCTGGTGGTTCCGGTCAACAAAAAAATTCGTATCATCACCACCGCCAACGACGTGATTCACGCGTTTGCTGTGCCAGCTTTCGGCATCAAGCAAGATGCGATTCCCGGATTTGTGCGCGACACCTGGTTTCGGGCTGAAAAAGTGGGCGATTTCTACGGCCAATGCCAGGAACTCTGCGGCAAGGAGCATGCCTACATGCCGATCCATGTGAAAGTGGTTTCTGCCCAGGAATACACCGCATGGGTTGCCCTCAAGGCCAAGGAAGCCGCTGCTAAAGCCGATGATCCTGCAAAAGTCTGGACTTTGGTTGATCTGAAAGCTCGTGGCGAGAAGGTCTATGGCGCCAACTGCGCCGCCTGCCACCAAGCCAACGGCAAAGGTGCAGGCCCGATCAAGCCGCTGGACGGCTCGGCCATCGTGCTGGATGCAGACCACAACAAGCAAATCCAGATTCTTCTGAATGGTGCCGCTGGCGGTGCCATGCCGTCGTGGAAAGCCTTGAGCGACACCGATCTGGCTGCCGTTGCGACTTATACCAAGAACAACTGGTCCAACCAGACCGGTCAGATTGTTCAACCCGCTGAAGTTTTGGCTGCACGCAAGTAAGCCCGCCCCGACACCGTTAATACCCGCTGCCGACCCGATTCGTCGTCAGCCCCAAAGATAAAGCTACAGGCCCAAGCCACCAAAGGAAGCCAAGATGAGTGCAGTTCTAGACCATCCCGATCATGCGCATGACGACCATGACCACCATGCAGTCCCGACAGGCTGGCGTCGCTGGATGTTGGCCACCAACCACAAGGACATCGGTACGCTGTATTTGCTGTTCAGCTTCACGATGTTGATGGTGGGCGGCGTGATGGCGCTGTTGATTCGCGCCGAGTTGTTCCAGCCGGGTCTGCAGCTCGTCAACCCGGAACTGTTCAACCAGCTCACCACCATGCACGGTCTGATCATGGTGTTCGGCGCCATCATGCCGGCCTTTGTCGGGTTTGCTAACTGGATGATTCCGCTGCAAATCGGCGCTTCTGACATGGCGTTTGCGCGCATGAACAACTTCAGCTTCTGGCTGATGATTCCGGCCGCGCTGATGCTGACCACTTCCTTCCTTTTGCCGGGCGGTGCCATGGCCGGCGGCTGGACTATGTATGCACCGCTGTCATTGCAAATGGGCCCGGCTATGGATGCTGGTATCTTTGCGATTCACCTGCTGGGTGCTTCGTCGATCATGGGTTCGATCAACATCATCGTGACCATCCTGAACATGCGCGCCCCTGGCATGACCTTGATGAAAATGCCGATGTTTTGCTGGACTTGGCTGATCACTGCTTATTTGCTGATCGCCGTGATGCCTGTATTGGCCGGCGCGATCACCATGACGCTGACAGACCGTCATTTCGGCACCAGTTTCTTTAACCCAGGCGGCGGCGGCGACCCGGTGATGTTCCAGCACATCTTCTGGTTCTTCGGTCACCCTGAGGTGTACATCATGATCTTGCCTGCCTTCGGCATCATCAGCCAGATCATTCCGGCTTTTGCACGCAAGCGTCTGTTTGGCTACGCTTCCATGGTGTATGCGACAGGCTCTATTGCCATCCTGAGCTTCGTGGTTTGGGCGCACCACATGTTCACCACCGGCATGCCAGTCACGGGCCAGCTGTTCTTCATGTATTCCACCATGTTGATCGCCGTGCCCACGGGCGTGAAAGTGTTTAACTGGATCGCCACGATGTGGCGCGGTTCCATGACCTTTGAAACCCCGATGCTGTTTGCCGTAGGTTTCATCTTCGTGTTCACCATCGGCGGCCTGACCGGCGTGATTTTGGCAGTAGCACCGATTGACATTCAGTTGCAGGACACCTATTACGTGGTCGCCCACTTCCACTATGTGCTGGTGGCCGGGTCGCTCTACGCCATGTTCGCCGGTTATTACTACTGGAGCCCCAAGTGGACAGGTGTGATGTACAGCGAGCGCCGTGGTCAGATCCATTTCTGGTGGTCGCTGATTTCGTTCAACGTTACGTTCTTCCCGATGCACTTCCTGGGCTTGGCCGGTATGCCGCGCCGCTATGCCGACTATCCGATGCAGTTTGCTGACTTCAATGCCATTGCCAGCGTCGGTGCGTTCTTCTTCGGTTTTGCCCAGGTTTACTTCTTCTTCTTCGTCGTGTTGCCCGCTATGCGCGGCAAGGGCGTGCCCGCCAAGCAAAATCCGTGGCTCGATGAAGGCGGCAAGGGCGCTGAGGGCCTCGAATGGGAAGTCCCATCGCCTGCACCGTTTCACACCTTTGAGACGCCACCGAAGCTGGATGCCACGGCAACCCGCATCATTGGTTGAACGCCATGACGACTCCTGTGAAATCTGAACTGAAGAAAAACAATCTTCGCCTGGCATTGATCCTGGCGTCGGTTGTGGTTGTCTTCTTTGTGGGCTTCATCGCCAAGATGGTTTTTCTGGGCCGCTAAGCCCATAAGACTTCAAAACCTGGCAACCAAACCGATGATCAAGCGCGAAAACTTCAACATGCTGGGCAAGCTGGGCGTGATTGTTCTTGCCATGTTTGGCTTTGGCTACGCGCTGGTGCCCATCTACAGAGCCATCTGTGAAATGACCGGCATCAATGTGCTGGCGCTGGGTGACAGGCAGATTCCAGGGGCGACGGCAAAACTGCCGCCCAACACGCAAGTTGATCTTACGCGCACCATCACGGTCGAGTTTGACGCCAACTCACGCGGCCCGTGGCATTTCAAGCCCGAAAAAAGCTCTGTGCAGGTGCACCCGGGAGAATTGACAACCGTCATGTACGAATTCCAGAACGTGCAGAACCGAACCATGTCCGCGCAGGCTATTCCCAGCTATGCGCCAGCGCAGGCCGGCCCGCACTTCAACAAGCTGGAATGTTTTTGCTTTAGCCAGTACACCCTGGCACCGGGTGAGAAAAAGCAGTGGCCAGTGGCCTTTGTGATTGATCCGAAGTTGTCTGGCGATGTGAAAACCATCACGCTGTCGTACACCTTTTTTGAGGTGGGCGGCAAGACGCCTGCTGCGCCGGACACGTCAAAAGCTGCTGCACAAACTGTAGTTCCACTCAGTGCAGCAGGTGCTTGAGTATGGTTGAAAAGTCTTCTGCAAAATCACGCAAAAAAACTTCGCTCTGGAGAACCGTCAAGGCAGTTTCCTGGTCGTTTGTAGGGTTGCGTGCACGGGGTGATTTTGAGGAAGATATCAAGAATTTAAGTCCTCTTCACATCATTGCTGTGGGGTTGATCGGGATTTTTGTATTTGTAGCCGTTTTGATACTGCTGGTGAACTGGGCGGTTGCGCGCTAGTCACTACGGTTAAATTAAAAGATCAGTGAAAATTCGAGAGAAAAACAGGAGTCGAGCGATGTCAGCAGCAACCCACGGGGCAACCCCCTACTATTTTGTACCCGGACCTTCCAGGCATCCGATCATGGCCGCTATCGGCCTGTTTTTTGTAATTCTGGGTGCCAGCCAGTGGATCAATGGTGCCAGTTGGGGTGCCTGGTCGCTGGCCTTTGGCATGCTTTTCTGGCTGGGCACACTGTTCCAGTGGTTCCGGGACTCGATTGCTGAAAGTGAAGGGGGCTTGTACAGCCATCGAATCGATCTTTCGTATCGCTGGAGCATGAGTTGGTTCATTTTTTCCGAAGTGATGTTTTTTGGCGCATTTTTCACCGCCTTGTGGTGGGCGCGCGCGCATTCGGTGCCCGCACTGGGCAGTCTGGACAATGCCTTGCTTTGGCCTGACTTCAAGGCTGTCTGGCCTAGCCTGGCTGCCGGCGTGACCGCCTCGCCCGCCGATATCGTAGAGCCGTTCACGACCATGACACCGTTCTGGTTGCCGACGATCAACACAGCTTTGTTGCTCAGCTCTGGCGTGACCTTGACGATTGCCCACCATGCGTTGCTTGAGAATCACCGTGGCCGCACCATTGCCTTCATGTGGATGACGGTCTTGCTGGGAACGGTGTTTCTGGGGGTTCAGGGCTACGAGTATTTCCATGCCTACTCTGAACTCAACCTGAAAATGAGCTCGGGTGTGTATGGCTCTACCTTCTACATGCTGACGGGTTTCCACGGATTTCACGTGCTGGTCGGTATGCTGATGCTGCTGTTCATCACGCTGCGCCTGCAAAAGGGACATTTCACAGCCGACAAGCATTTTGGCTTTGAAGGTGCGGCTTGGTACTGGCACTTCGTGGACGTGGTGTGGCTGGGCCTTTACGTCGTTGTTTACTGGCTCTAAGGCGGCGAGTCGCCTGAGGCTGACCGATCTGCCTTTGAGGCAGTTCAACATTAAGGCCGCTTGACGCGGCCTTTTTTATTCATCGTCTCAATTACATTCCGGACGGAATGCCTGTCGGTTGTATATAACCCATCTTCCACGCAATCAAAATGCAGACAAACAGCAAAATCGAAAAACCGACACGGAATGCCAGTGCGCGCGCCATGTTGCTGGTTTTGCGTTTGCCATTGGCACCGTCTTTCATCATGAAAAAAAGAGCGGAGCCCAAACCGGCCAGGATGGCGATGAATGCCAGTGCAACAAGATATGTCATGCAGCGGATTATCGGCGCATGACTGATGTCTTGCGTTCACGCCGTTTCTGGTTGGTGACGCTGGCGGCCGTGCTCGTGGCCGCATTGACTTTTTCGCTGGGCCAGTGGCAATTGCGCCGCGCTGCACAAAAAGAAGGCATACAGACTGCCATTGATGCAAAGAATATGCTTCCTGCGCTCGATGGGCGGGCGCTTAGTGCTACTAAAAATATAGCGGATGAGGTCTACAGAAAAGTGGCGCTGCAAGGCGTCTGGCAATCTGCGCACACGGTTTACCTTGACAACCGGCCGATGAGCGGGAAAACCGGCTTCTGGGTGATGACGCCGCTGGCGTTGCAGGATACGGGCCAGGTGATTTTGGTGCAGCGTGGCTGGGTGGCGCGCAATTTTTCTGACCGCACCCGCTTGCCCGAAGTCACCACACCGACCGGACGGGTCACGGTCGAAGGCCGGATTGCCCCGCCTCCGTCCAAGCTCTATGAGTTCAAGGGGGCGGATACAGGCTCAATCCGGCAAAATCTGGACTTGGCCGCTTTCAGCCTTGAAACCGGTTTACCGTTGCTGGAGGTTTCGCTGCTGCAAACCGGCGCGCCGAGCGAAGGCTTGACGCGCGAATGGACTGCTCCCAACCTGGGCGTGGACAAGCATTATGGCTATGCCTTTCAATGGTTTGGCTTGTTCGCCCTGGTGGTGGGCCTGTATGTCTGGTTTCAGATAATTCTTCCTTTTCGTGCGGCCTTGCATAACCAAGACCGCGACTAACTGCCCCTAGTATTGTGAAAAACGACTCTTCCGAATCCTCCCCCATTCGCACCGGCGCTGCAGCCCACGATCATCCACTGGGCTTGACAGTCCATGCCATGCCTTCGCTGAATACACCCGGGCCGCGTCCGGCTGATACCCGCGCCGGTCGCTGGAAAATGATTTTTGTGTTGCTGGTGTGCGCCAGCCCGGTGGTTGCGTCCTATTTCGCCTATTACGTGATCCGGCCTGAGGGTCGGCGCAACTTTGGTGAGCTGATTGATCCGCAGCGTCCCTTGCCCGCAGTGGCCACGCAAACGCTCAATGGCAAGGCCGGACAACTGACGGCGCTGAAAGACCAGTGGCTGCTGCTGAGCGTGGCAGGCGGCAACTGTGACGTTCGCTGTGAGCAAAACCTGTATTTCCAGCGTCAGCTGCGTGAATCGCTGGGAAGGGAAAAAGAACGCCTGGACCGCGTCTGGCTGATCAACGACCAGGCGCCAGTGCGCGAAGTCTTGTTGCCCGCACTGGCTTCTGCTACCGTGTTGCGCGTCGCACCTGGCGATGTGACGCAATGGTTGGAGCCGACGACCGGCAAGCGCTTGCAAGACCATATTTTTCTGGTTGATCCGCGCGGCAACCTGATGATGCGTTTTCCCGCTGACATGGATGCGGACGCTGCCGCCAAGGCCAAGCGCGACCTGGACCGCCTGCTGCGCGCTTCCAGCAGTTGGGACAAGGAAGGCCGGTAGATGGCCCGCATGCTCCCCACTTCGTGTGGTTTGCTGCCCCCCGAGGGGGTTGCTGCGCCTGCGGCCCGGCGAAGCCGGTTCCCCGGCCCCTGCTCGCGTGCAACCTTGTTGTGCCTGGCGATGTGCAGCGTTGGGGCTACCGCGTCTATCGATTGGGTAATACAGTTTTACGGACGCGGCATTAGCACATTATTAAGTGCTGCAAACTCTGGCGCTTTTTAAACATGGACACGCAAGACCTCTACAACCTCGGCCCGGCGCTGCGCTTGATGGTCATGGGACTGGCGGTGGCGCTCGGGCCGCTGGCCTGGATCTGGGTACGCAATAAAAACGCCCCGATCGCCAGACGGCTGCGGCTGTTGACACTGTTTACCCTGTTTTTGACCTTTGATCTGGTGATCTTCGGCGCCTTCACCCGGCTGACGGATTCCGGGCTGGGCTGCCCTGATTGGCCCGGCTGCTACGGCAGTGCCAGCCCGGTCGGCGCGCAGCTGCATATTGAAGCCGCACAAACCGCCATGCCGACCGGCCCGGTGACGCATTCAAAAGCCTGGATTGAAATGATCCACCGCTATCTGGCAACCGGCGTTGGCGTGCTGATCATGACGTTGACGCTGGTGACCTGGATGGCGCGTCGTGAAGAACAGCGCAACCTGCATGACCCGAACCGCAGCCATCTGCTTTCGATCTGGTGGCCGGTGTTGACGCTGGTCTGGGTCTGCCTGCAGGGCGCATTTGGTGCGCTGACTGTGACGATGAAGTTGTTTCCGGCGATTGTGACGATGCACCTGCTTGGCGGCTTGATCCTGCTGGCGTTGTTGCGTGCGCAGTCCGTCAGTTATGCCCAGGTGCAGGAACAAACCCTGCCCGCAGTCCTGAGCAAGGGAAACCGGCAGTTTTTAATGGCTGCGTTTGCCTTGCTATGGCTGCAGATCGCCTTGGGCGGCTGGGTCAGCACCAATTACGCAGTGCTGGCCTGCACCGATTTCCCCAGCTGCCAGAATTCATTCTGGCCTGTGATGGATTTCAAACAGGGTTTTACCTTGTGGCGTGAACTGGGCGCGGGCCATGAAGGCGGCTACATCACCTTTCAGGCGCTCACAGCCATTCACTATGTGCATCGCCTGGCCGCTTATGCAGTATTTGTCGTGCTGATGCTGCTGGCCTTTCGCTTGCAACGCATTCCTGCCCTGCGCCAACAGGCCCGCTGGCTGGCCGGACTGACGCTGCTTCAGATCATTACCGGCCTGAGCAATGTGGTGCTGGGTTGGCCGCTGTTTGCTGCCGTTGCCCATACCGGCGGTGCGGCTGCATTGGTGGTCGTGCTGACCGGCATTATTTTTTCAAGCCGCAAAATTCCCGTGTCGTCGCGGATATCCAAATTGAATGCTTCGAGGTTGTCCGCATGAACCCCCCTCATCCTTCTGCTGCCTCCGCACCAGGCGCGCCCGTTACCTCCCGGTTCAGCCAGTTTTATGCCCTGACCAAACCGCGCGTGATTCAGCTCATCGTGTTTTGTGCGCTGATCGGCATGGTGCTGGCCGTGCCAGGCGTGCCGACCTGGGCTGATGTCCGGCTGGCCCTGATTGCCTGCGTCGGCATCTGGCTGGTGGCGGGTGCAGCGGCGGCCTTTAACTGCCTGGTCGAGCAGCAAATTGATGCCAAGATGCGCCGCACGGCCTGGCGTCCCACGGCCAGGGGCCAGCTCAGCAACCCGTTGACGCTGGCATTTTCTGCCGGCCTGTGCGCCTTGGGCTCATGGATTTTGTATGTGTGGGTCAATCCGCTCACGATGTGGCTGACATTTGCCACTTTCGTGGGCTATGCGGTGGTGTACACCGTCCTTCTCAAACCCACCACGCCGCAAAACATCGTCATCGGTGGCGCGTCGGGTGCCATGCCGCCGGTGCTGGGTTGGGCCGCCATGACCGGCACGGTCGGCCCGGAAGCGCTGATCCTGTTCTTGATCATTTTTCTCTGGACGCCGCCGCACTTCTGGGCGCTGGCCCTCTACCGCGTGGAAGACTACCGCAAGGCCGGTCTGCCCATGCTGCCCGTCACCCACGGCAATGAATTTACGCGGCTGCAGATATTTTTGTACACGCTGGTGCTGTTTGCTGCCTGCATGATGCCGTTTATCTTCAAGATGAGCGGCTGGTTGTATCTGGCAGTGGCGGTCGTGCTCAGTATTGGTTTCAGTGGTTACGCGTGGTGTCTGTGGCGCAGTTATTCCGATGCACTGGCGCGCAAGACCTTCCGTTTTTCGCTGATTCACCTGTCGGCCTTGTTTGCAGCGCTGCTGCTGGATCACTACCTGTTATGAAAACCAATTTTCCAATGCAGCCCAGCCGCAGGCGCGCTGTCAAAACCCTGGCCAGTCTGGTGGCGCTTTCGACTGCGTCGGGTTTTTTGATGGGTTGCTCGCCCGAAAAGCCACAGTTCAAAAGCATTGACCTGACGGGTGCTGACTATGCACAGGGTTTTTCCCTGAGAGATCACAACGGGAAAGTGCGCACGCTCAAGGACTTTGCTGGCAAAGTCGTAGTGGTATTTTTCGGATTTACCCAATGCCCTGACGTTTGCCCGACCGCGATGGCTGAGCTGGCTCAGGTCAAGCAGCAACTTGGCGCCGATGGTGACAAACTGCAGGCCATTTTCATCACGGTCGATCCGGAGCGCGACACCGCTGAGATGCTCAAGGCGTACATGGGCAACTTCGACCCGACGTTTCTGGCCTTGCGGCCCACGCTAGAACAACTTCCGCAAGTTGCCAAGAACTTCAAGATTTACTACAAAAAAGTCGATGGCAAAACCCCGGGCAGTTACACCATGGACCATTCGGCAGGCAGCTATGTATTTGACGAAAAAGGCCGCATCCGCTTGTACAACCGCTACGGCTCGGGCGCGGACGGACTGGCTTCCGACATTCGCTTGCTGATCAAATCAAGCTGAAAAAAAGCCTGCCGCTTTTCAGCGCAGGCTTTGGGCAACGAAACCGGCAAATGCCGGTCGCCAGGTCAAGCGTAGGTCGCCAGCACCTTCTTCATTTTTTTCATCGCCGCCACTTCAATCTGGCGAATCCGTTCGGCGCTGACCTTGTATTCAGCCGCCAGGTCATGCAGCGTCATGCCGCCTGAGCCGTCATCGTTCACATTGAGCCAGCGCTCTTCGACGATACGGCGCGCACGCGGGTCCAGTTCCTGCAGCGCAGTGCTCAGGCCGCCCGTGGTCAGGTTGTCGCGTTCACGCGACTCCATCAGGGCCGTGGGTTCTTGCGTGGCGTCGGCCAGGTAGGCAATCGGGCCAAACGCGTCTTCGCCGTCATCGCTCGGGCTCGGGTCCAGCAGCACGTCGCCGCCCGACATGCGCTGCTCCATTTCGATGACTTCCTCGCGCTTGACGTTGAGCGTTTTGGCCATTGAGTCAATCTGGCTTTCGGTCAGTGTGTCGCGGTGCGTGGCCGCATCCGCATCATCTTTAAAGCCTTGCTTCATGGAACGCAGATTGAAAAACAGCTTGCGCTGGGCTTTGGTGGTAGCCACCTTGACCATGCGCCAGTTTTTCAGAATGTATTCGTGGATCTCGGCCTTGATCCAGTGCATGGCGTAGCTCACCAGGCGCACATTCTGGTCTGGGTCAAAGCGTTTGACGGCCTTCATCAGGCCAATGTTGCCTTCCTGGATCAGGTCACTGTGGGGCAGGCCATAGCCGAGGTACTTGCGCGAAATCGAGACCACCAGACGCAGATGGGACAGCACCAGCTTGCCGGCGGAATCCAGATCGTTGTTTTCCTTGAGCTTTCTGGAGAACTCCTGCTCCTGCTCTAACGTAAGCATGGGCAGACGATTGGCCGCTGAAATATAGGCGTCCAGATTGCCCAGAGGGGGCACCATCGACCAGGGATTGACGGCAGCGACAGCATGGTTTGACGCCGCAGCTGCGACCGCGCCGGACATCATGGACTTGGGGGAAAGGGCATAAGACATGGCAAAACTCCTTTTCTCTAATGCGAAATATTAGCACTCTGTTAAAGAGAGTGCCAAGCAATAGGTTCTATCGGCTGAATAGCGAAAGGCTAATCAATACGTGCCTGATAGAGATAAGAGTCCGCCGCGAGGGCTTAGTTCAGCGCACTTGGTTTCGCGCTTGTAAAGAGAGGGTGCTGAATGTGAAGCGCTGGCTGATTCGCAGAAAGGGGTGCGTTTCTTGTGCCGCAGAAGCTTTCAAGCGCTAAAAGACTCTGTTGTGCATACTGGCAGGGTGCTGACTGCTATCAATAATGAAGTGACAGGCTGGGGTTGCTAAAAGGCTGGCCCCAGTATCAGGAATTGCGCCGGTCATCGGGGATTTCACGCGCTTCCACGTCAACGATCTGGCTTGAGGCGGCTTTGGAGGCGGTTTGGGCCGCTGGATTGCCTGGCCACAGGCCTTGCCGTGAAAACTGCTGGAATCGGCTGAATACCACGGCTGAAGCGGGTTTGCGGCCGGTAATCAACGCTTTCAACATGCTGAACGCGAAGGCGATGAGGGCGGCAGCCAGCAGGCTGATGGCAAACAGCGCTGCAAACAGGCCCAAAGCCAGCTTCAACATAAAACGAAAAATTTGACTCACAGCGTTAGACATGTGGGCAATCCTTTAAACGACTCAAATGAAGCCAATTTGCCTGTTTTCAACCCAGCAACGCCTGCGCAAACTCGCGGGCATTGAAGGTCTCTAAGTCTTCCACCTTTTCACCCACGCCAATGAAATACACCGCAACGGGCCGCAATCCGGGTGACGACTTGGCACGTTCACGCGCCCACAGTGCAATGGCTGCCAGCACACCGCCCTTGGCTGTGCCATCGAGCTTGGTGACGATCAGGCCGGTCAGTTGCAGCGTGTCGTCAAACGCCTTGACCTGAGTCAGCGCGTTTTGGCCGGTGTTGCCATCAATCACCAGCAGCACTTCGTGCGGTGCAGTGGCGTCGGCTTTTTGCACCACGCGCTTGATCTTGCGCAGCTCTTCCATCAGGTGCAGCTGCGTCGGCAGGCGGCCCGCGGTATCGACCAGCACCACATCGCGGCCCCGCGCCTTGCCGGCGACGACGGCGTCAAAGCTGACGGCGGCCGGGTCGCCGTTTTCCTGGCTGACGATCTCGACCGTGTTGCGGTCGGCCCAGACGCTGAGTTGCTCGCGCGCAGCGGCCCGGAAAGTGTCAGCCGCCGCCAGCAGCACCGAAGCGCCTTCGTTGGCCAGGTGGCGCGTGAGCTTGCCGATGGACGTGGTTTTGCCCGCGCCGTTGACGCCCGTCACCATGATGACGGTGGGGGTGAATTCACCGATGACCAGCGGCCTTTCGAGCGGTTTGAGCAGTGCCGTGATGGATTCGATCAGCGCATTCTTGACGGCCACCGGGTGCGTCATGCCGCCTTCCTTGACCCGGCGCTTGACGTCAGCGAGCAGATGCTCGGTGGCGCTGACGCCGGTATCGGCCATCAACAGCGCGGTTTCAAGGTCTTCATAAAGCTGGTCGTCGATCCGGCTGCCGGTAAAAACAGTCGAAATGCTGGAGCCGGTTTTGCGCAGGCCGTCTTGCAGCTTGCTGAACCAAGGCTGGCGCTCCGGCGCCACGACCAAGGCGATGGCTTTCGGAATGTCGATCGGCGTCACCAGCGCACTGCCAATCATCGAGCCGCCGTTGCTGGCGGGCGATTTCAGATGGGTCGTCGATGGTGGCGTTAGAGCGGGTACGTCGCCGATGACGGGCGCGGCAAGCGGTGCAGGCGCGTCAACTGAGGGCGGCGGCGGGGCAGGGCGTAATTTTTTTTTGAAGAAACTGAACATTGAATAGTCTTGTAGAGTCCACCATTCTATGAAACACCCCATGCGAAATCCCGTCAAGCCTCAAGTATTCCTTATCGGACGTGCGGCAGGCCATTTTTCAGGCGCTTTGCTGCCGGTTGCCCTGGCGCTGATCGGCACTGCCGCCCAAGCCGGGCCGCCACCTCAGGTTGAGCAGTTCACCCTGGCCAATGGCATGACGGTGATTGTCAAACCCGATCACCGGGCGCCCACCGTGGCCCACATGCTCTGGGTGCGTGTCGGCGCGATGGATGAGGTCGATGGCACGTCGGGCGTGGCCCATACGCTGGAACACATGATGTTCAAGGGCACGCCGAAGGTCAAGGCGGGCGAGTTTTCAAGGCGCGTGGCGGCATTGGGCGGTCAGGAAAACGCCTTTACCGGCCGCGACAACACCGGCTATTACCAGCAGATTCCGGCCAGCAGGCTTGAAGACGTGATGCGGCTGGAGTCCGACCGCTTTGCCCACAACCAATGGCCCGACGACGAATTCAAGCGCGAGATCGAGGTGGTGAAGGAAGAGCGCCGCATGCGCACCGAAGAATCGCCGCACGCCATGCTGTATGAACAGGCCGCCGCCATCACCTTTCTGGCGTCGCCGTACCGCCGCCCGATTGTGGGCTGGATGAGCGATCTGGACGCCATGACGCCGGCTGACGTGCGCAGCTTTTACCAGCGCTGGTATGTACCGGCCAATGCGGCGCTGGTGGTAGCCGGCGATGTTGAAGTAGCGCAGGTCAAAAAGCTGGCCGAGAAATACTACGGCGGCATTCCGGCGCGCCCGGTGCCCGAGCGCAAACCGCGCACCGAGCCTGCACAGGCCGGCATGCGCAGCCTTGACTTCAAGGCACCCGCCAGCCAGGCCTATGTCAGCATGGCGTTCAAGGTGCCCAAGGTCGAGGCGGCTGATCTGCAAGCGTCCGGCGCAGCTTCCCCGACGGCCTCCGCCAGCCGCGAAGCACTGGCGCTGACGGTGCTGGCCGCCGTGCTCGACGGCTACAGCGGCGCGCGGCTGGAGCGCGCCTTGGTGCAAGGGCAGGGCCAGTCAGCCGGTGGCCGCGTGGCTGACAGCGCCGGTGCTTCCAGCGGCTTGTTGGGCCGGGGGCCACAACTGTTCACGCTCGACGGGGTTCCGGCTGAAGGCAAAACCACGCAGCAGGTGGCCGATGCCCTGCGCCAGCAAGTCGCGCTGGTGGCGCGCGAAGGCGTCAGCGAGGCCGAACTTCAGCGCGTCAAAACCCAGTGGGTCGCCAGTGAAACCTACAAGCTCGACTCGGTGTTCAGCCAGGCGCGTGAACTCGGCTCGAACTGGGTTCAGGGGCTGCCGCTGGACGCCAGCACGCGCCTGATTGCCCAGCTGCGCACCATTACCGCCCCCGAAGTGCAGGCGGTGGCAGCCAAATATTTCAGTGACGACCAGATGACGCAGGCGACTTTGCTGCCGCAACCGATGGATCCCAACCGCAAGCCGTCCAAAGCGGTTGCCCCCATGCGCGGCGACCTGCATTAAACCCGCCCTGAACCCCTGATTGACTAAATCATGATTGCTACTAAAAAAATAGCTGCTCGCGCAATAGCGGTGTGCGCAGCAGGCCTTTTTGTTCATACATTGGCGCTGGCGACGATCCCAGTCCAGCACTGGACGCAAACCAGCGGCGCGCAGGTCTATCTGGTCGAAAGCCCGGCTATTCCCATGCTCGATGTGCAGATCGACTTTGACGCCGGCAGTCGACGCGACCCGCCCGAACAGGTCGGGCTGGCCAGCATGACGGCCGACATGGTGGACAAAGGCGTGCGCGCAAGCGGGGCAGCACCCGCGCTTGATGAAAATGCTCTCGGCGAAGCCTGGGCCGACCTGGGCGCGCAATTTGGCGCAGGGGCGACCGCCGACCGCATGAGCTTTTCATTGCGCTCGCTGACCGACCCGGCCCTGCTCGACCAGGCCGTGGCGCTGGCGGCGCGTCAGATCGCTGAGCCGTCTTATCCCGACGCCGTCTGGATGCGTGAACGCCAGCGTCTGCAAGCCGCGCTCAAGGAGTCCTACACCCGACCGGCCAGCGTGATTGGCCGCGCCTATGCAAAAGCCGTCTATGGCCAGCACCCTTATGGCTATGAAATGACCGACGCCACGCTGGCGCGCATCAGCGTCGCTGACCTGCAGGCTGCGCATGTCGCAGGCGTCGTGGCTTGCCGCGCCCGCATCAGCATGGTGGGCGCCGTCACGCGCGCGCAGGCCGATGTGCTGGCTGCACGGCTGCTGTCACGGCTGCCGCAAGTGCCATGCGCCAGCCTGCCGCCGTTGCCGGTCGTGCCTGAAGTTGCGCCGCTTGAAAAGGCCCAGGAAATCAACATTCCTTTCGATTCGGCGCAGGCGCATGTGTTGATCGGCCAGCCCGGATTCAAGCGGGCCGACCCTGACTATTTCCCGCTGATTGTGGGCAATTACATTCTGGGTGGCGGGGGGTTTGTTTCGCGCCTGACCAACGAAGTGCGCGAAAAGCGCGGCCTGACCTACGGCGTTTCGAGCTCCTTTTCGCCCGCCCTGAACGCCGGCAGTTTCACCGTCGGCCTGCAGACCCGGCCTGACCAAACCGCGCAGGCAGTCAAAATTGCCCGACAGGTGGTGAGCGACTTTGTGGCCGGCGGGCCAACGCCAGCAGAACTCCAGGCTGCCAAGGACAACCTGATTGGCGGCTTTGCGCTGCGCATCGACAGCAACGGCAAGCTGCTGGGCAACCTGGCCGGCATGGCCTGGAACGATTTGCCGCTCGACTACCTCGACACCTGGACGCAGCAGGTTCAAAAAGTCAGCGTGGCCGACATCAAGGCCGCTTTTGGCCGTAAATTGCAGCCCGAAAAAATGGTCACTGTTATTCTCGGAGCCGCAAAATGAAATACACACCCAAACCCATCGCCATCGAGCCGGCTGGAAAACCCTCGGCCAAAGCCCAAACCGTCAAGCCCAAGGGCACCGCCCACCTCAAGCCGCCGGGTGAAATCCGCATCATCGGCGGCCAGTACCGGCGCACCAAAATCACTGTACCCAGTCACCCCGGCCTGCGCCCCACGCCCGACCGCGTGCGCGAAACCCTGTTCAACTGGCTCGGCCAGGACCTGACCGGCTGGCGCTGCGCCGATGTGTTTGCCGGCACCGGCGTGCTGGGTTTTGAAGCCGCCTCACGCGGTGCGGCTGACGTGCTGCTGTGCGAGCAAGACCCGGCGCTGGTGTTGCAGCTCAAGGCCGTGCAGGCGCGGCTCAAAGCCAGTACCGTGCGCGTTGAACGCGGCGACGGGCTGAGCGCGCTCAAGCGGCTCGATGCCGGCAGCCTGCAACTGGTGCTGATTGACCCGCCTTTTGACTCGACCGTGTTTGAGGCCGCCTTGAAAGCCGCCGCCCAGGCCATCAGCCCGACCGGCATGGTGTATCTGGAAGCGCCCCGCGTCTGGCTCGATGAGGAACTGGCGCCGCTGGGCCTGAAGATTCACCGCAGCGCCAAGGCGGGGGCGGTGCATTTTCACCTGCTGGCCAAGCGCGAAGCAACGCCGCAAGAGCCGCAGCCGCTGCCGGCCTGATTTATTTGCCGTAAACCGCCCGTGCCGCCTTCAGGGTTACGGAACGGGCCGGGCGGCACAAAAAGGGGTCGGGGCATAATTCCCCCATGTCCATCCCCCGCATCGCTGTTTATTCCGGTACTTTTGATCCCTTCACGCTCGGCCACGACGACGTTGTGCGCCGCGCGGCCGGACTGTTTGACCAGCTGATCATCGCCGTGGCGATTGCGCACCACAAAAAAACATTGTTTTCGCTCGAAGCGCGCGTGCAGCAAGTGGAGCAAGCTACTAAAAGCATAGCGGGCGTCAAAGTGTTGCCATTCGACGGGCTGATCATGGATTTTTGCGCTGCGCAAAATGCCTGCGCTGTCGTGCGCGGCATCCGCAACCTGACCGACTTTGATTACGAAGCGCAAATGGCCGCCATGAACCGCAAGCTGCGTCCGCAGGTCGAAACCGTTTTCTTGTTGCCCGATGCACCGATGGCCTGCATCAGCAGCACGCTGGTGCGCGAGATCAGCAAGCTCGGCGGCAGTGTGGCGCAGATGGTGAGTCCGTCCGTTGCGGCTGCGCTGGCCGCCGTCCACGCCACAAAGGGAGCTTGACGATGGCTTTACTGATTACCGACGAATGCATCAACTGCGACGTGTGCGAGCCTGAATGCCCGAACGAGGCGATTTACTTGGGCAAGGAAATCTACGAGATTGACCCGAACAAATGCACCGAATGTGTCGGCCATTTTGACGAACCGCAGTGTGTGCAGGTTTGCCCGGTGGCCTGCATTCCGGTCGATTCGCAGCACCGCGAAACCCGGGAAACGCTCTGGGAAAAATACCATCGGCTGCAAGCCGTGATTCCGGTGGTGGTGGTTCGCTGATGCGGCAAGCATCGCAGGTTACATATCAATTTAATGATTAAATAAGCCGCTGGCGCAATACCGTCGGGCGTAACCAGCTATTAAAGTAATAGCAAAATCAAGCAGATTTCGAGTTTTCGTTCACTGGCTGATTCGCCGTTGAAGTTGTCGGCGCTGTAGCTGGCCGGGGTGGTTTGGGGCGCGGCGGCTGACTGGTATGAATCATCATCGTGGCTTTTTCCATCTCGCCCTTCAACAGTTCAGGCACTGCTTTCATTGAGCGATCAATGCATTCTTCAATCGCAACGCGGTGTTCCTGCGATGGTTTTTTCAGCACCCAGTTGATGACCTCCGCTTTGACGCCCGGGTGGCCCACACCAATGCGTAAACGCCAGTAATCGGCTGAGCCGAGTTGCGCATGAATGTCACGCAAACCGTTGTGGCCGGCATGGCTGCCGCCGAACTTGAGCTTGACCTGGCCCGGAACGATGTCGAGTTCGTCGTGCGCCACCAGCACTTCGCTGGGCAGAACCTTGAAAAATCGTGCCAGTGCCGCGACTGATTTCCCGGACAGGTTCATGAAGGTCAGCGGCTTGAGCAGCCACACCGTCTGGCCGTTGAGGGTGGTGCGGGCGACCTGGCCGTGGTAGTTCTTGTCCAGGCTGAGCGGTGCCTTCAATTCACGCGACAGCGCGTCTATCCACCAGAAACCCGCATTGTGGCGCGTGGCTTCGTACTCGGGGCCGGGGTTGCCCAGGCCGACAAACAGTTTGATCATGTTTTGCGAAGAAAAGAGTGGGGAGGGCGGTGTAGCGTAGCAGAAGGCTGCGCGCATAAAAAAGGCCCTCAACCTCGTTAAAGGATAAGGGCCAATTTCCTGGACACGGCCTTTTCAGGCCGATGCCGCAAGCCGGGAATTACTTCTTGGCTGCAGGTTTTGCTGCGGGCTTGCCGCCCTTTGCGCCTGGCTTGGCTTTTGGATCCACAGCCTCGACAGGTGCGGCTTCGACTTCTTCGACGATTGGCGTGACCGACACCATGACCGGATTGACCTGGCCTTTGGCAACGGCTTTTACTTTCTTTGGCAGCACAACGTCCTTGACGCGCAGCGAGCTGCTCTTGGTCAGGCCGCTCAGATCGACGGCGATGAATTCAGGAATGTCAGCTGGGAAGCAGGATACGGTCATCTCGGTCAACACATGGTTGACGATGCAGTTTTCCGTCTTGACAGCCGGGGATTCTTCTTCACCGCTGTAATGCACTGGCACTTTCACGGTCATGCGGGTGCGGGCTTCAACGCGCTGGAAGTCGATGTGCAGAACTTGCTGCTTGTACGGGTGCATTTGCAGGTCGCGCAGCAGAACTTTGTGGTCCTTGCCGCTAAGCTCCATCTCAAGGATGGCGCCGTGGAAAGCTTCTTTCTTGATGGCGTGCCACAAGGTGTTGTGATCGATTTCGATCAGGACGGGTTCGGCCGTACCACCGTAAACAATACCGGGCGTGCGGCCGGTGATGCGGAGACGGCGGCTCGCACCCGTGCCCTGCTTTGCGCGTTCAAAAGCGACGAATTTCATAATCTTCTCCAAAACGGGTGGACCGCGACCAGTTCACCCTGACGTTAAAAAGACTGCTAAAACCGCAAAAACCCGCAGGTTTTTGGGCTGTGCAGTCGGCTATTGCTCTAGATCAAATCAGGCTGGTCTTGATCAGAAAACAAACTCATGACCGACTCTCCCTTGGCGATGCGCTGCATGGTTTCAGCGATCAGCGGTGCCACGGAGAGCTGGCGAATTTTTTTGCAGGCCAGCGCATTCGCGTTCAGCGGAATCGTGTTGGTGACCACGACTTCGTCGAGCGCATCGCCTTGGGTGATGCGTTCAATGGCTGGGCCCGAGAAAATCGGATGGGTGCAGTAGGCGTAAACTTTTTTGGCGCCGCGCTCCTTGAGCACTTCAGCCGCCTTGACCAGCGTGCCGGCGGTATCGATCATGTCGTCCATGATCACGCAGTTGCGCCCTTCGATGTCGCCAATGACATGCATCACTTCGGACACATTGGCCTTCGGGCGACGTTTGTCGATGATGGCCATGTCGCAGCCGAGCTGCTTGGCCAGCGCACGGGCACGCACCACGCCGCCGACATCGGGCGATACCACCATTAAATCGGTGTAGTTTTTCTGGCGCAGGTCGCCCAACAACACGGGCGAGGCATAAATGTTGTCCACTGGGATGTCAAAAAACCCCTGGATCTGGTCGGCATGCAGGTCCATCGTCAAAACGCGGGTGACGCCGACGGCCTGCAGCATGTTGGCGACCACCTTGGCGGTGATGGGAACGCGTGCCGAACGTGGGCGACGATCTTGGCGGGCATAACCGAAGTAAGGAATGACGGCAGCAATCTGATCAGCCGATGAGCGCTTGAGCGCGTCCACCATGATCAGCAATTCCATCAGGTTGTCGTTGGTGGGTGCACAGGTGGACTGCACGACAAACACATCGCGGGCTCGGACGTTCTGCTGGATTTCAACAGTGACTTCACCATCCGAAAACCGTCCCACATGGGCAGCGCCCAGGGAGATGCCAAGGTTCTGGGCAATTTCTTCGGCCAGACCAGGATTGGCATTGCCGGTGAAAACCATGAAGTCGGGATGGTGCATTTGCATGTGTCGCCCGGCTGCTGTCGGACTTTGAAGTGGGTGAATGTTTTTATCGAAGCAAAATACGCACGGGAACAAGGTACAAAGCGGACTTGGCAGTGAGTGCCGCTACAGCTGCTCCAAAATACACAGACCCGCCACTTTGCGGGTCTGGGGGATCCGCAGATTCATGCATCTTGCGGATCTTTGTCAACACAGACCTGCGCTTGGCAGATCTGGAAATTTGGCAGGGGTGGAAGGATTCGAACCTGCGAATGCTGGAATCAAAATCCAGTGCCTTAACCAACTTGGCGACACCCCTACACAGGACAATTGTTGTTGCCAACAACCGACCTATAACTTGTTGCTTGCAAACATATTCTCAAGACCCGGTATTTTACCAACCGATCAGAGGATGCATTTCCAGATTTTTGCATTTGCGGATGATCCAGTTGCCGGGGGCTACCGAAAGATCAACATCGTCAACCATCTGTGCAAATACAGCACTTCCAGAGCCGGTCATGCGTCCCTGAAGTTGTTGCGATTCTAACCAGACAAGTGACTGGCTAATTTGCGGACATATCTTCTGCGCTACCGGCTGCAAGTCGTTATGACCAAATCCGAAGACTTGATTATCAGCGTATGCAGCAAAGCCTAGTATTGTAGCAGTCTCTGAATCACGTTTAAGGCCACATGAAGTGAAAATATCTTGAGTCGAAACTCCGGCGGCTGGTTTGACCACCAAAAACTGAGCCGCAGGCAGCGTAATGGGTGTGATTTTCTCGCCAATTCCTTCCACCCAGGCATGACCGCCTGAGAGGAAAAAAGGGACGTCTGCGCCCAGCGAAAGGGCCAGGGTACGTAGCTTTTCAGGGGGAATCCGCACGCCCCACAGCCGCTGCAGCGCCATCAGGCAACTGGCTGCATCGGAGGAGCCGCCGCCCATGCCGGCCTGCGATGGAATATTTTTTTCCAGGCTGATGTGAACGCCCAGCGAAGTGCCGCAGGCCGCTTGCAAGGCTCGCGCCGCCCGTACCGCCAGGTCGTCGGCGGGCAACGCCTCAGTATTAGTGTCTGCAGCAGGGTTCAGATCGGTGCGGCTGATTTGCCCGTCGTTGCGCAACTCAAAATGCAGCGTGTCGCACCAGTCAATCAGCATAAAGACCGATTGCAGCAGGTGATAGCCATCGGGCCGGCGTCCTGTGATGTGCAAAAACAGGTTGAGCTTGGCCGGCGCAGGCACGTCGTACAGCGCCCTGAGCGGGCTCGAAAATTGGGCAAGTTGGGTCACGTTTGAATTTTCAAAAAACTGCGGAAATGAAACCGTAGGAATTTATCAGTCCAGCACGATGCGAAGATCAGCCTCGGGGGTGGGCTGTGATCTTTTTGCCAAAATTCGGCCTTCGTCATGCCGCGACAAATCGGCCGACCAGCCGCTGATATTGGCGTTGTCGCCTTGAAGCCAGGCGAACAGCGCAGTCAAGGGCACGGCTGCCCCCGTGGCTTGCGCCATCAAGGCATCGACCGAATCGAAACGCTGGATTTTCTGATTGCCTGAATCCAGCTCCGCTTCGCCGGGTGACCAGCGCAGAACGCCCAGTACGTTACCCAGAGGACTTATCAAGGTCAGCTCGCCGCGCTCGGGCTTGCCTTTAAGCTCAAAACCCGCTGAGAAAGACTGTGCTGGTTCACTTTTTATGTTCAGGCTGATTCGGCCTGTCCAAAACTCTTTTAAGGAGTCACTTTGTGCTTTACCGCTTATAGGGTGGGCGCAACCAGCTATTAAAAAAGTAGCAAACAGCAGGCTGTGAAGCAGAAAAAATCGCAGTCGGTTGGTGAAGTGCAAGTCGGTTCCTGGGGTGAGGCTTTATTAAGGCTTTATGTTGAAACGTTTGAGCGTACCGCGCAGTGTTTCGTTGTCTGGATTGATCAACTGGCCTTCCTTCCAGATGGCCAGGGCGCGGTCGCGCTGATCCAGGCTCCAGAGTACTTCGCCGTAATGCGCGGCAATTTCGGCATCGGGCCTGGCTTTGTAGGCGGCCGCAAAAATTTGCGCCGCTTCGGGCTTGTTGCCCAAACGAAACTCGACCCATCCCAGACTGTCCTTGATAAAGGGGTCGGCGGGTGCGAATTGCACCGCTTTGAGGATTAGTTCACGCGCCTCTGGCAGGCGAATATTGCGGTCTGCCAACGAATAGCCGAGGGCATTGTAGGCATGGTGATAGTCTGGCTTGAGCTGGATGATCCGGCGCAGCAGGCGCTCCATTTCATCGAGCTGCCCCAGCTTTTCAGTCAGCATGGATTGCTCGTAGAGCAGGTCGGTGTCGTCGGGTGTTTTCACCAGCGCCTGCGCCAGCACGTCATAGGCCTGGCGATATTGCTTGAATTCCCTGAGCAGGCCGACTTCAGCGTTGAGTTTCAGTCGGGCTTCTTGGGGGGTGCGTTCGGGCAGCTGGCGAATCAGGTTGCGGCCTTCTTCGAGTTTGCCCTGGCTTGCCAAAATGGAGGCGCGCCGGGTTTGGGCTTGCGCCAGGTCACCCGAGTTTTCAATCTTGCTGAGCCAGCTTTCTGCGGCCGCATAGTCCTTGCGTTTTTCAGCCAATTGCGAAAGCGACAAATAAGCCTGCGCCAAGCCGGTGTCGGCTTGATTCTTTGGTGCTTTTTGGACCAGCGCAATATAGCGCTCCAGCGAAGCTTGGGCCAGCGCCAGCTGGTTTTCCTGCAATTGCAGCGAACCCAGAATCATCCAGCCTTCGGGGTAGTCAGGCTGGTCTTGCGTCACGCGCTGCAACTGAGCCGTGGCTTCGGCGTAGCGCTGCGCATCGAGCAGGATGCGGGCATAAATCATGCGGATTTCGGGAATTGCCTTGGCGTTGCTGTCTTGGTCATCCAGGTATTTTTGGGCCAGCGCTTCGGCTTCCGGCATTTTTGGATCCATCAATTCAAGCGCCAGCACGATCGGGCCTTCGGCGCGCGCATCTAGGGCTTGACCGCGCCTGGCTGCATCAAGTGCGCCCAGGTTGTCGCCGGCGGCCAGCCGCATGCGCCCAACCGTCGTCCAGGCGACGCTGCCGATTTCCGGTTGGGAAAGATAGTCAGCCAAGGCGTCTTCCACTACGCTGCTGGCGAGCTTGCGGTCGCTGGCGCGGGAATAGGCACGCGGCAGCGCGTTGATTGCGGCGCCGCGCTCTGCATCGGGCGCCATCCTGAGTTCGGTTTTCAGCGGCTGTAGCGTGTCGGCAATGCGGTTCAGTGCAATCAGTATCTGCAGCACATAGCGGTTTGCATCGCGTGACGCCGGCACAGCCTGCTTCCAGGCCATGGCTGCTTGCAGTGCCGCATCGCCGGAACGTGCCTGCAGGGCAATTTCGGTCGCCCGCTGGTAAAGCTGCACATCGCCGGTTTTTCGGGCGGCGTCCAGCAGCAATGAAAACCCGATGGAAGGCTCGCCCTCCTGCGCCCTGATCTCGCCTACCAGCAATTCGTAAAACAGGTTGCTGTCAAGCGACGATAACGGCGCGGATGCCTGCGCAGCCTTGTCCTTTATCAAGCTAGAAGGTGCGGCGGGCGCAGTGGATTTGGGTGGGGTGGGCTGTGCCAGCGCCCATGGAGCCGCCATCCACAGGCAAGCGAAAGCAACACCAAGTTTTTTCTTCATCAGACCATGATAATTGAAGCTTCCACCCGACGCTTCGCCCTTGACCTGACAGGGAACTCCACGGGGATGCGTTGGCAAGTCACTTGTTTACCTGAAGGGTTTCTAAAGCCATGCCGGAACTGCCCGAAGTTGAAGTCACTCGCCTGAGCTTTGCCGGACGTATTGCCGGCGCACGCATCGAAGCCGTCGTGATGGGAAAACCCCTGCGCTGGCCACTGGGCTGTGAGGCACAGACCTTGACCGGGCAGCACATCAAAACGGTGCGCCGCCGGGGTAAATACCTGTTGATTGACTTGAGTGGGGGTTTACTGCTGATGCATCTGGGCATGTCGGGCAGCGTGAGTTTTGGCCTGCACCTGCAACCAGTGGGCAAGCATGACCACTTTGACATGGTGACCAGTCTGGGTACCTTGCGCCTGCATGACCCACGCCGCTTCGGCGCCGTGGTGTATGTCAGCGGCGAAGATGATCCGGTGGCGCAAAAACTGCTGGGCCGGCTGGGGGTGGAACCGCTTGGCGATGAGTTTGACGCGCTTGTATTTCATCAGGCGCTGCAGGGCCGCAAGACGGCGATCAAGCAGGTTTTGCTTGAGGGACAGGTGGTAGTGGGGGTCGGCAATATCTATGCGTCAGAAGTCCTGTTTCTGGCCGGCATTCGGCCTGCAACTCCCGCACTTCGCATCAGCAAACCGCGCGCTGCGCGGCTTCGCCAAGCCATCCGGCAGGTCTTGACCCAAGCCGTGGCCAAAGGCGGGAGCACCTTGCGGGATTTCTCCAATGCCGATGGCGAGGCCGGTCACTTTCAGCTTGATGCCATGGTCTATGACCGGGCCGGTTTGCCCTGCAAGGTGTGCGCAGCGCCCATCAAAGGTATTCGGCAGGGTCAACGCTCGACTTTCTATTGCGCTCATTGCCAGAAGCCCTGAGCCCTTGCGCCTGTAGAAATTGCCGGTGATATATTGGTTTGATAACTTTATGACGGCGGCGCATGTCTTTTAATGAACAATTTGATCAGCACGGCATCTGGCGACAGGAATTTGCATCAAGGCTGAAACAGCTTGGTCAATGGATGAAGGCGAACGACGTGCTCAATACGGTTGTCGAAGAGCGCTTGCAGCGGCTGGAGTCGCAGGTGCGCGCCGACAAGGTGATGGTGGCTTTTGTGGCGGAGTTTTCACGCGGAAAATCCGAGCTGATCAATGCCATTTTCTTTTCAGGGTATGGGCGGCGCATCATGCCCGCCAGCGCTGGCCGAACCACCATGTGCCCGACCGAGCTGGGTTATGACGCCGACATACCGCCTTGCCTTCGCCTGTTGCCGATTGAAACTCGGCTGCAACCGCAGGCGCTGATGGAGTGGCGCATGGCGCCCGAAAAATGGCAGCAGATTGGCCTGGATGTCGATGATTCGGCGCAACTGGCACAGGCGCTTCAGAAAGTGTCCGAAGTTCGGCATGTAACCCAGGACGAAGCCCGGGCGCTCGGTTTTTGGCATGACAACAACCCTGAAGACAACCCGCCCACCGGCCCCGACGGCTTGATTGAAGTGCCCCGATGGCGGCATGCATTGATCAATATTGCGCACCCGCTGCTCAAACAGGGGCTGGTGATTCTGGATACGCCGGGGCTGAACGCCATTGGCGCAGAGCCTGAACTGACGGTAAGCCTGATTCCGCAGGCGCATGCGGTGGTGTTTATTTTGGCGGCCGACACGGGCGTTACCAAATCCGACCTTTCCATCTGGCGGGAACACCTGGTAGCCGGGAGCGATGGCGACGACAACCGTCTGGTGGTGCTCAACAAAATTGATACTTTATGGGACGCCTTGAGCACGCCGGAGCAGGTACAAGCGCAAATTGACCGCCAAAGGCTGACGTCGGCTGACATATTGGGCTTGCCTGTATCTCACGTGCTTCCGGTATCGGCGCAAAAAGGGCTGGTGGCCAAAGTGACGGGTGACGCGGCATTGCTGCAGGCCAGCCAGTTGCCCGCACTTGAACTGGCTCTGGGGCAGGGCGTGATGGGGCAGCGCCAGAAAATCCTGCAGACTGCGGTCGCTGCCGGCATTGGGGCGCTTAAAAGTGAAGCCGGACGCGTGCTGCGCGTGCGTCGGCGCGATCAGGTCGAGCAGCTGCTGGAACTGCGCGGCTTGAAGGGTAAAAACGTTTCGGTCATCAAGCTCATGCGTACCCGCGTCGAGCAGGAGCAGACTGATTTTTCTACCGGTAACGTAAAAATCCATGCCGCTCGCTCGGTTCATCTCACCGTTCTGGATGAGGTGGTCACTTTGCTGAGTATGCCCGCGCTCAAGGCTGAACTCATTGGGCTGATGACTGCACTGAAGCAGCCCGGAATCAAGCTGCGTGTGAAAAAAATATACGGCGACACTTTTTCGCGGCTGCGCGAAAGTTTGCAAAAAGCGCAGGAACTGATGGGCACCATCCAGTCCATGCTGGACACCTCGTTCCGGCACATTAATGCCAGTTACGGCTTTTCGCTGCAAGTTCCTAAGGCGCCCGAGATGAGCCGGTATCTGCAAGACCTGGAACTGATAGAACGCAGCCACTTGCAGTATTTCGGCTTGGGTAATGTATTCCGGCTGGTGCAGACAGAGTTTGTAGAGCGGTTGGGGCGTGCGTTGAGCAGCCGTGTGCGGATGGTATTTGAGACCGCTTTGTCAGAAGTGCAACTATGGAACAAGTCAGCATTGGCGCAACTCGATACACAGCTGCGTGAGAGGCGTCGCAATTTTGAGCGCCGACTTGAAGCGATTGAGCGAATCCAGCAGGCGGCGTCGGGGCTCGATGCACGAATCAGCGAAATGAACGATCAGGAAAACCAACTCAAGGAAATGGAGGCCAAACTGGAAGAATTGACAGCTGACCTTCTGGAACTACGACCTTTGCATGGCGCAGCGCAGTCATCCCCTGTGGCTTCAGTGCCCGTCGCCGTGGCTGAGCCGGAAAAGGCAGTTTGATGAATTTTATTTTTGACCCTTCGCGCCGTGTGCAGGCAGTCTGCCCATGCTGACTCCTGTCGCGCTTTCCGAATTTTCTGCCGAGATCGTGCATTGGCAACAGACGCATGGGCGCAACAGCCTGCCTTGGCAAAACACGCGCGATCCGTATCGGGTCTGGTTGTCAGAGATCATGCTTCAGCAGACGCAGGTGGCGACGGTGCTGGCGTATTACGACCGGTTTTTGCAGCGTTTCCCCACCGTCAGCGACCTGGCGGCTGCATCGCAGGATGAGGTGCTGGCCTTGTGGAGCGGTCTGGGCTACTACAGCCGCGCACGCAATCTGCATCGTTGCGCGCAAGACGTGATGGCATTGCACGGCGGGCAGTTTCCGCGCTCAGCCGGGCAGTTGCAAACGCTGCCGGGCATCGGTCGCTCGACGGCCGCTGCCATCGCGTCTTTTTGCTTTGCTGAACGCGTGGCGATTCTTGACGGAAACGTCAAACGGGTGTTGGCGCGGGTGCTGGGTTTTTCTGCCGATCTGGCACAAAGCGCCAATGAGCGTGCGCTCTGGAATCAAGCCACTGAGCTGCTGCCGCATGAAAATCTGGCCCAAACCATGCCGCGCTACACGCAGGGGCTGATGGATCTGGGTGCCACGCTCTGCAGCAGCCGGCAACCCAAGTGCCTGCTTTGCCCGGTGCAGAAGATGTGTCTGGGCCTTGCCAGTGGCGAGCCCGAGAAATACCCGGTCAAGACCCGAAAACTCAAACGCAGTGCGCAGGCCTTGAGTTTGTTATGGGCACAAAAGCCTGACGGCTCGGTATGGCTGGAAAAACGTCCGGCAACCGGCATCTGGGGCGGGCTTTATTGCTTGCCTGTGTTTGCCAGCGATGAAGACCTCAAGTCGCAGCTGCCCGAAAGCCTGGACGGGCGGTTTGAAGCCCTGCCCAAATTTGTGCATGTGCTGACCCACAAGGATTTGCACTTGTCACCGTGGATTGCCGGCTTTCAGGCCGATCAGGCGATGCCCGAGACAATGGTTTCGGAAGCGTGTCCTGCGGCGTGGTTCAGTCCGGCGGCATGGCCGGAACTGGGTTTGCCCGCGCCGATCCGAAAACTGCTCACGCAGGATGCACCTTCCTGAATCGATGCAAAGGGGCCAGATCGTTCAGCGCGCTTCAAGTTCACGATGCCGTTTCAAGGTGGGCCAGTCCTTGGCAAAAGCCGCCACCAGCGCTTCGACCAGATAGACCGAGCGATGCTGGCCACCCGTGCAGCCAATGGCTACGGTGACATAACTGCGATGGTCCCGCACCAGCGCCTGCAGCCAGTGGTTCAGGAATTGCTCGATATGCCTGAACATGTCATCGACTTCTGGCTGCGTCTTGAGGAAGTCGATAACGGGCTGGTCCCTGCCGGTCAGCTGTCGCAAGCCTGCTTCGTAATGCGGGTTGGGGAGCATCCGTACGTCAAACACATAGTTGGAGTCCAGCGGAACGCCGCGTTTGAAGGCAAACGATTCAAAAACCAGCGTCAGCTGACGACTTGGATTCTGGACTAACGACTTCACATAGCCCTGCAACTGTGCCGAGCGGATCTTGCTGGTGTCGATGACATGCGCCTGCTCGCGCATCTCGGCAAGCAGGTCGCGCTCCAGTTCTATGGCTACTTCCAGCGCCCTGTGCTGGTCAGTAGCGTCCACTCTGGACAGTGGATGGAGCCGCCGGGTTTCTGAAAAGCGCCGCACCAGCGTTTCGGTATCTGCATCCAGAAACAAGGACTGTATGCTGACACCTTGCCCCTGCAATTCCTTGAGTTGCTGCGGAACCAGCGGCAGGGAAGTGGCGCTTCTGACATCCATCGCAATGGCCAGCTTGGAGGCATTGTGCGGTCGCTTGAGTGCGACAAAAGACGACAGTAACTCGGGCGGCAGGTTGTCTACGCAGTAATAGCCCGAGTCTTCAAGCGCATGCAGGGCGACCGACTTTCCGGAGCCCGACATTCCGGTAATCAGGATTATTTCCATGTTGTGCACCTCGCCGTTGTGAGTGCCGCCAGGCCAGCCTTAAAAGCGCCCGGAAAGTGTCCAGCTGAAGAGAGTTGAAGCCATGTATTCATGCGCCCTATCGTACTCAACGCCCGCCAGCAAACAGGGTCTTAAGGGCATTGCTCGAGCATTTCTTTGGCGTGCGCCAGCGTGGCGCCAGAAAGTTGTTCCCCGCCCAGCATGCGGGCAACTTCGTTCACGCGCTGCTCGCCTGTGACATGCTCGACGGTGCTGAACGTGATGCCTTGTTCGGATCGTTTGGCGACAACAAGGTGATGGTCGGCAAAGGCCGCCACTTGCGGCAAATGCGTGACGGTCATGACCTGCCGGTCTTTGCCAAGCTGCCTCATGAGCCGGCCCACGGTTTGCGCCACCGCGCCGCCCACGCCGGAATCGACTTCATCAAAAATCAGTGTCTGTGCCTGTCCCAGCTGGCTGGTGGTCACGGCAATGGCCAAGGCAATGCGCGAGAGTTCGCCGCCCGAGGCGACTTTTGAAACCGGTCGGGGCGTGCTGCCGCTGTGGCCAGCGACCAGAAACTCGGCCTGCTCCAGCCCATGCTGCGCTGGCTGCTCCAGCGGCATCAGTACGACTTCAAACCTGCCGCCCCGCATGCCCAGCTCCTGCATGGCCTGCGTAATGGCGTGAGACAACAGGGGCGCGGATTGGCTGCGCAGAGTGGAAACCTGCTGCGCCTCTTGCAAATAAGCCGCTTGGGCGTGGGCTTCATTTTTTTCAAGCTGGACCAGGTCCGCCGCTTTATCAAGCTGATGCAGTTCCAGCTGCCAGGACGCCAGCAATTCAGGCAGCTCGGCCGGCTTGCGTTTGTAGCGGCGTGCCAGGCTGACCCATTGGCCCAGACGTTCATCGAGTTCGGCCAGCCGCTGTGGCTCCAGTTCGGCGTGCCTTGCATAGCCGCGCAAGGAATGCACGGCATCTTCCATTTGTGCCAGTGCCGCGTTCAAAAGCTCGGTAAGCGCTTTGAATTCGGGCTCTATGTGCTCCTGATTTTGTAGTGAGCTGATGGCGCGGGAAAGCAGCGTGGCCGCGTTGTCGTCGGCTTCCTGCAAGGCATCGACCGCAGTCTGCACCGCTTCGCGCAAAGCCTGGACGTTTGACAACCGTCCGTGCTGCGTATTGAGCTCTTCCCATTCGCCGGCGTCAGGGGCCAGCTTTTCCAGCTCGCCAATTTGCCATGCCAGCCGTTCCCGGTCACGCAGCAGGCTGTCTTGTGCGCCTTGTGCCTGGGTCAGTGCTTTCTGCGCCTGACGCCATTGCTGCCAGAGCAAAGACAACGCTTCGGAGGAAACCTGGGCATAAGAGTCCAGCAGGCCGCGAACGGCCTCGGGGCGTGTCAGGCTTTGCCATGCATGCTGACCATGAATATCAACCAGCTGGCCCGCGAATTCCTTGAGTTGGGTGGCGGTGACGGCGCTGCCGTTGATCCAGGCCCGGCTTTTTCCCTGCGCATCGACCGTGCGGCGCAGCAGCAGGGTTTCACACGCTTCAAGGCCGGCTTGCTCCAGCCACGGTGTCAGCCGCGCCGGGCTGTCAAATTCTGCGCTGATTTCGCAGCGGGCAGCGCCTTCGCGGACCACGCCGGCATCCGAGCGTGCGCCTAGCACCAGTTGCAAAGCGCCAATCAAGATCGATTTGCCGGCGCCGGTTTCTCCTGTGAGCGCCGTAAATCCATCTGTCAAATCGAGGTTCATTTCGCGGACGATGACGAAATCGCGCAGGCTAATGCTTTTAAGGCTCATGACTCCATCCAGATCAGGCGGCGAAGCCGTGTGCGCTCAGGCCACGCCTTCATTCCAGTGCAGTTTTTTACGCAAGGTATCGAAGTAGCTCCAGCCCTTGGGATGCAGAAAACGCATCTGGAACTCCGACCGCCTGACGACGATCCGGTCGCCGTGCAGCAAGCTGGCCAGCGACTGCATGTCAAAACTTGCGCTCGCATCCCTGCCTGCTACAACTTCGATAGCTATCTCCCCTGAGTCAGACAGCACGATAGGCCGATTTGACAAGGTATGGGGGGCAATGGGCACCAACACCCAGCCGGCGATGGAAGGATGCAGCATCGGGCCGCCCGCAGACAGCGCGTAAGCGGTGGAGCCGGTCGGCGACGCAATGATCAAGCCGTCGGCACGCTGGTTGGCCACAAAGCGGCCATCGACTTCAACGCGCAATTCGACCATGCCGGAAGTCGCGCCGCGATTGACCACGACATCGTTCATGGCCGTTGCGCTGAAAACGCAGTGACCGTCGCGCATGACCTTGGCTGTCATCATGCCGCGCCGGTCTTCTTCGTACTCGCCGCGCAGCATGGGTTTGAGCGTGTCCTGATAGTCTTCAAAGGCGATGTCAGTGATGAAGCCGAGCCGCCCCTGATTGATGCCCACCACGGGCACGCCAAATTGAGCCAGCTGGCGACCAATGCCCAGCATGGTGCCGTCGCCGCCCACGACCAGCGCCAGATCGCAGTGAGCGCCGATTCCGGCTGCATTAAGGGTAGGAAACTGGCTCAAACCGGTATTGCGGGCGGTGTCTTCCTCAAGCGTGACCTCGCAGCCCTGGGTGCCCAGAAACTGCGCAATGTCCTCCAGTGCGGAACGAGAGCCTTGGGCGTTGTATTTGCCGATCAGGGCGACATGGCGGAATTGCGACTTCATCGTCAAATTACATCACAACATTCTTTGCAAGCTTCGTAAAATGTTCCCATGCTTGATAGTCGTGCCCGTTTGTTGTTGAAAGCGCTCGTTGAGCGCTATATTGCCGATGGCCACCCGGTCGGCTCACGTACGCTGTCCAAGGCTTCAGGCCTTGAACTGTCGCCCGCCACCATCCGCAATGTGATGAGCGACTTGGAGGATATGGGCCTGATCGTCAGCCCGCACACCTCTGCGGGCCGCATTCCCACCGCCAGAGGCTATCGCCTGTTCGTCGATACCATGCTCACCACGCAGCGCGATCCGTTCTCGGCTGCCTCGCACATGGCGCGTATCGCACCGGATCAGCCCCAGAAAGTCATCAGCAACGCAGCCCACATGCTGTCGAGCCTGTCGCAGTTTGTGGGCGTGGTGATGGCGCCGCGCCGCACTTCGGTGTTCAAACACATCGAGTTTTTACGCCTGTCTGAAAAGCGGTTTCTTGTCATCATTGTTTCCCCGGACGGCGATGTGCAAAACCGCGTCATCTTTACCGAGGCCGACTACACCGCTTCGCAACTGGTTGAGGCGTCGAATTTTCTTAATTCGCACTATGCCGGCATGGCGATAGAAGAAGTGCGCGAGCGCCTGAAAAATGAAGTCGAAGCGCTCAGGGGCGAAATTGCCACCTTGATGCAGGAAGCGGTGCTGGTCAGCTCAGAAGCCATCGAGTCACGCGACGAGGTTGTCGTTTCCGGCGAGCGCAACCTGCTGGCCATCAGTGATTTTTCCAGCGACATGGGCAATCTTCGCAAGTTGTTTGACCTGTTTGAGCAGAAAGCGCAACTGATGCGCCTGCTCGATGTGTCCAGCCGGGCAGAGGGCGTGCGGATTTACATCGGCGGCGAAAGCCAGGTCATTCCGTATCAGGAACTGTCGGTGGTCACCGCACCTTACGAAGTCGACGGGCAGGTCGTGGGAACGTTGGGCGTGATTGGCCCGATGCGCATGCCGTACGAAAAAATGATCCATATTGTCGACATCACGTCCAAACTGGTCAGCACCGCCCTGAGCCACAGCAAATAGAGCCACTACAATCTGCCGGTGGCATGGGGCGTTAGCTCAGTTGGTTAGAGCAGAGGACTCATAATCCTTTGGTCCACAGTTCAAGTCTGTGACGCCCTACCACGCTAGATATGGAAAGCCTGCTGCTTACAAAGTAGCAGGCTTTTTTATGGGCTGCGTTTGCTCAAACCGCAATAATTCACCATGACCCAAGCCAGCCTCTTCAAAATTCCTGAATCCGTACTGGTCGTCATTTACACGCCACAACTTGACGTGCTGCTGATTGAGCGTGTCGGCCATGCGGGGTTTTGGCAGAGTGTCACGGGCTCCAGGGATGCTTTGGACGAACCCTTGGCCGAGACAGCGCGGCGCGAGGTATTTGAAGAAACCGGCATTGCGGCCACGCCGGCCCAACTGCGCGACTGGGGCTTGATAAATGTGTACGACATTTACCCGGCCTGGCGGCACCGTTATGCGCCCGGTGTCACGCGCAACGCAGAGCATGTATTCGGTCTGACCGTGCCAACGACCTGCGCTGTCACGCTCAGTCCGAGTGAACACATTGCCTGGCAGTGGCTGCCGTATCGGACTGCTGCCGATACCTGCTTTTCGCCCTCCAATGCCGAGGCTGTTTTGCTGTTGCCGAGGTTCGTGGATTCAAAGGATTAAAGCGCGCTGAAGCTTTGCGCTGCTGTTCAGAGAGTGCGCTGAATACTGCTGGCACGCGAAGCCAACGTGGTAATCAAGGACAAAGCCTTTGCCGGGCAACTGCGTGCTTGTGTGCATGAAGCCGTGGCCCACCGCGGACAGCGCCTTGATGCGGCAGCTTATAGCCAGCGCTCTCTGGTCATGCGTGGGCAGGGCGGGGTCGCCTATGCCTTGATGCGGCTGGCGCTGCTGTTGACGGGTCAGCGTTATTGACGCTTCTTGCAGGTCAGCGCACCATCAGTCGCAAACCTTTGCTATTGAATACATAGCTGGATACGCAGGCAGGTAAAGCGCATGGGGCCTGAAAGGTCTATAAACAGGCGGTCAGAGCGGTTTTTGGCAGGCTGGTAATATCCAACATGCTTATGAAAACTACTACGCATCCCCAAGACGTGACTGATGAAGGAACGCCTGTATCGGTCAAGATTCGCGAACGCCTGGTGCTGGCGCGCAAGCGTTTCAATGCCAATGACAACATCGCCGAATTTATTGAGCCGGGTGAACTCGAACTGTTGCTCGACGAGGTGGAAGTCAAGATGCAGGGCGTGCTCGACAGCATGGTGATCGACACCGTCGGCGACCACAACACGGGCAATACGGCGCGCCGGGTCGCAAAAATGTACCTCAAAGAGGTATTCAATGGCCGCTATGTCGCGCCACCCAGAATTACCGAATTCCCCAACGCCGAGCATCTCAATGAGTTGATGATCGTCGGGCCGATTACCGTTCGCAGCGCCTGCTCGCACCATTTTTGCCCGGTCATCGGGAGAATCTGGATCGGTATCATGCCCAACGAACACACCAATGTGATTGGCCTTTCCAAATATGCGCGTTTGGCCGAGTGGGTGATGGGCCGTCCGCAGATCCAGGAAGAGGCGGTGGTGCAATTGGCCGACCTGATCATGGAAAAAACCCAGCCTGACGGTCTTGCCATTGTGATGGAAGCGAGCCACTACTGCATGGCCTGGCGCGGCGTCAAAGACATGGACAGCAAGATGATCAACTCGGTCATGCGCGGCGTGTTTTTGAAAGATTCAACCCTGCGCCGTGAATTTCTCGCGCTCATTCCACGCTAAGGATCAAATCATGTTGGTACGTTTGCTGTACGCCAGCCGCGCTGTAGACACCGGCGCCAGCGCGATTGAAGCGATTTTGGCCCAGTCCCGCCAGTACAACCCGACCTGCGGTATTACCGGCATTCTTTGCTACGGGGGCGGAATTTTCCTGCAGGCGATTGAAGGCGGCCGCATGGCCGTCAATGAGCTTTACGGCCACATCCAGAAAGACCTGCGTCATAAAGATGTGGTGTTGCTGGACTATGAAGAAATTTCCGAACGCCGCTTTGGCGGCTGGACGATGGGAACGGTCAACCTGCTCAAGTTGAACCATTCCATTTTGCTCAAATACTCGGAAAAAGCCGAACTCGATCCGTATTTGGCTTCGGGCAAGGTATCACTGGCATTGCTGGAAGAATTGATGGCCACAGCCGCCATCATCGGCCGCGCCTGAGAAATCCCCATTTGCCTTGCCAGTGCGACACGCTACGCACTGCGGGTAAAGCGTCAAGATGAGTACACGGGCTGCTATTTCCGAACTTCTGGTCGGCTGCGACTTTTCATCCAGTCCGAGCCGCCGCAAGCCCATCATGATGGCCACAGGCAGCGCGCTCAAAGGGCGCGTGGTGCTGGCCAATCTGGAGCGGCTGGATTCGCTTGACAGCTTTGAGCAGTGGCTGCGCCAAGAACGTGCGTGGACAGGCGCTTTTGACTTTCCCTTCGGCCTGCCGCGCGAGCTGGTCATGCACCTAGGCTGGCCCACGCAATGGCTTGAGTTGATGCGCCACTATGCAAGCCTGAGCCGGCCTGAGATACGCAACACTTTTGCTGCGTTTTGCGATGCACGTCCGGCCGGCCACAAATTTGCTCACCGCAGCACCGACAAGCCCGCTGGCTCCAGTCCATCCATGAAGTGGGTCAATCCACCGGTGGCGTACATGCTGCATGCTGGCGTGCCGCGACTGCTGGCTGCCGACGTTCATCTGCCTGGCCTTCACGACGGTGACATCCGGCGCGTTGCGCTGGAAGGTTATCCGGGCATGCTGGCGCGCGAAGTGCTGGGAAACCGTTCTTACAAAAGCGATGACAAGGCCAAACAGACGCCCGAGCGTTTGATTGCCCGCAAGGACTTGATTACTGCGTTGGAGCACGGCCAAAACCGGCTCGGCCTGCGCCTCAAAGTCAGTCATGCCCAGCGAGACGCGCTGGTCGATGATGCCAGCGGCGACAGTCTGGATGCCGTGTTGTGCCTGTTGCAAGCAGCGTGGGCTGCAGGGCAGGGCGCGCCGGCTTATGGGTTGCCTGCCGAGATGGATTCGCTTGAAGGCTGGATTGTGACGACCTGAAAGGCAGAGTACGGGGCGGGCACTGCCCAGCCTGATGCGCACACTTCAATTGCAAGCGGCTTTCCCCAAGCGCTATTGATCACGAGAAAATCTTCTTTTATGCCTTCATGCGTCAGATGAATGTGATGACACCGTTTTATGCATGAAATATTGGCTTTGTGCAGTATAGACGGGCGTATATAGCTATAAAATTAATAGCATTCAACATGTTTTACTTTATCCAAGAATACAACTCTGTCTTTTATCCTACGGCCACTTCGGCAGATGCGCACTACCTGAAGGTCGTCCACAAGCTAGAGTCAAGCCGACCTGCCTCAAAGGCGCTGTGTCAACCTTTCCCGGCAAATATTCGGTCTTTGAGTAGACCGAACTCAAGAATAGGAAATCACCATGAACACTCAAATTTTGCACGTATCCAATCGTCCAACCAACAAACCCAGTCGCCTCAATACGCCGCTGCTTGTGCTCACATCACTCACGCTGGCGCTTGCATTAAGCGCTTGTGGCAAGCAGGACGACAATCAGACTGCAGGTCAAAAACTCGATTCGGCCATTGCCAAAACCGGGCAGGCTGCAGAAGAGGCCAAGCTGAAAACCGAGCAATCGGCGTCCCAGGTCAAAGCCAAAACTGAAGAAACATTTGCCAATGCAGGCGCCGCATTGAAAGATGCTACGCAAAATGCCGAGTCTTCTGCAAAAGAGGTCGCCGGTAAAGCCGTTGAAAAAATGGACGATATGGCTATCAGCACGGCGATTTCAGCAGAGCTGGGCAAAGATCCCGACCTCAGCATTCTTAAAATTAATGTGGATACCAAGGATGGCGCAGTCACTTTGAACGGCTCTGCCCCGAATGAAGCCGCGCGCGAACGCGCTAGCGCGATTGCCAAAAAATTCAGCGGTGTACTGTCGGTGGACAACAAGCTGATTGTTAAACCAGCTTGACCACTTCATTCTGAACGGCCTGTAGCTTGAAATAAGTACAGGGCCGTCTGCTAAAAAACTTCGGGCTGTAGCCCGATTTTTATGGGTGCATGGGTTTGCGATGGCGAATCAAGCGCTCATAAAAAAGCAGGCAATGAACAAGTTCATTGCCTGCTTGATCTGCACCGTCTTTATCAGACGGTGCAAGAGACTGCAAGAGTCGCTTAAGGACGAACGACGATGTCGTTGCGAACGCTCTTGACGTTTTTCACGCCACGGGCAATGTTGTCAGCCTGCATTTTTTCGGTGCCTGATTTGGCAAAACCCGACAATTGCACGGTGCCATTGAGCGTTTCAACGCTGATGGAGGTCGCCGACACGGTCTTGTCTTCTGCGAACTTGGCCTTGACCGCCGTCGTAATGGCAGCATCATCGACATAGGCACCAGCGGTCTGCTGACCACGCCCGACGGCGCAGCCGCTGCCAATGATGGTGATTCCGGCCAATGCGGCGAATGCGATTGCGCGAGCGTATTTCATAGGGTTTCCTCTTCGAGTTGATTTAGTTGAGTTAGTGCAAAGTTTAAAAGGCCTGTTGATCAGCGGCACCACGCTCATCAACCTGCACCTGGTTTTTAAATGTCCAGCCAGTCCTTGAGCTCATCCGCATGCTCTTCTTCGACTGCCAATATATCTTCCAGCATGCGTCGGGTTGTGGGGTCTTTGTCTCCAAGCAGCGCGATCATCTGGCGGTAGGCTTCAATGGCGATCCGCTCAGCGACCAGATTGACCCGAATCATGGTTTTCAAATCATTGGATTCGTTGTAGTCGGCGTGACTGCGTTGCAGCAGTGTAGAAGGCGAAAAGTCAGGTTCGCCGCCCAGCTGCACAATACGTTCGGCAATGCGGTCTGCATGGCCCGCTTCTTCATTGGCGTGCTCCATGAACTCTTCGGCAATTTTGGGAGACGATGCGCCACTGGCCATAAAGTGATGGCGTTTGTAGCGTAGCACACACACCAGTTCGGTGGCCAGTGCGTCGTTCAGCAGCTTGATGATGGCATCGCGATGTGGGCCATAAGCCGGTGTAATCGCACCTTGGTCAAGACTGGTGCGCACTGCATCGAGTGCGGCTTGGTCAAGTTTCATTTCGCTTGAATCGTTGGATTTTGTAGTCATGGTGTCTTGTCCGTGTTTTGGGGGTGATAGGCTACAGAAGAAAGCATGGAGATCAGAGCGCTGGTAAGGCCTGATGACTTTATGGCTGCAGCCAGCAAGGTACCCGTTGAAACCATACGCCACGGCCGAATCACAACCACTGCGGCACCAACACCTGCTGAAATACTGATCAGTTTAAAGGGATGTGCTTTTGCGTAGTCGTCCAACAGAGGGCTGGCCAGTTCAACGGCAGTGCTGGCCGGATTGCGGTGCCACCACACGCGCATGGCATGTTTGATGATGCCCATCGTGCCGACAGAATTTTGGCGAGGCTCATCTGAGTCGTCAAAACCTTCATCACCCAAAGTATCGACTTCAAGGCTATGTCGGTTCATGTGCCTGATGATGGCCCTGCGGCTGATCGCCAAGCGCTCTTGAGGAGTAAGTTCGATAAGGGGGGCCATGCCAGTGTCTTTCCGTAGAACTCTTCAAGCAACCGTGCGCAATGCCTGCGCATCGCTGTCAATCTGGGCTTTGAGCTCTGGAAATCGCTCACTTTTGAGCGGTTTCATAGCGATCATGACAGCAACAATCAACAAGGCCAGCGCAAAGCCTGGCACAGCTACCAATGCCCAGTGAAATTGATTCTGAAGAAGCCCCAGCATCACGGCGGTTCCGGAGAGACCCAGAAAAACCACCAGTGCCAAAATAGCCACGACGCCCGCCACCACGCGCGCCAACAACTCCGAACCTGCGGTTGTGGCCTCTTTATGGAACAACGAGCCGTAGGCTGAGAGATGGTCCATGACCAGATCCGGCCTTTGCACAATCGTTGAAAAAAGAGGATGCAGCATAAATAAGGAGTCGGGTTGGTTATTGACGGTTGTCAGGGGCGGTCAGGCGCAGTTTTCAATAACGGTTGCGATTGCGGTGGCGCGATGCAGAAACCAGCAAGGCTACCGTCGCACCTACAGCTGCGGCCATCAACACTGAGCGCATCGGCTGATCGGAGACATAACGCGTGGTGGCGTCAGCGGCTTGCTTGAAAGATTTTTCTGCGCGCTCTTTGGCTTCTGAAGCCATGTCCAGGCTTTGGCGTGCCAACTTTTGGGCTTTGGATGCCAGCATATCAACTACAGGGTCGACACTGCCGCGCAATTCGCGTACCTTGCTTTCAGCCTTGTCCAGTGCATCGTTGGCGTGCTCGCGGGTGGTATCAAGCGCTTTGCCAGCAGATTGAAGCATGTCGTCTGAAGCTTTGCGAATTGCAGGTGCAGCATCATGAGCAATGTTTGAAGGGGTATTCATGTCTAGGTTCCTTGGTAGTTAAATGAAAAAGATAGCAGAAAAAAAGTGCTGAAAAGTGAAACGAGTAACTTAAAAATTATTCTTTCCTTGTCGGGCTAACCACAAGACTTACTATGGCCATGATAGCGAACAGAAAAAAAAGAATTTTGGTAATCTCTGCAGCGCCAGCAGCGATGCCACCGAAGCCGAAAACAGCTGCAATCAGGGTGATCACCAAGAAGACAACTGACTAATGAGGCATCTCGATATCCTTGTTATGCTTTTATGGGTTTTCGCATATCGATTCTTCTTTGAATTAGGTCAACGTAGGTTAACCCACGACACGGCAGCTCTTCATCAGCTTTAGACCTATACGTCTGTCAGTGGCTTGGATGCTGCCTTGTAGGAAAAAGACGACATTTTGTTACGCGCAGTTTTGCTGGGTTGAATTGGATTTCGGGGTGTGGGAACGCTAAATTTTTTCATGCATCTTTCGGCAATACCGCACCCACCTGGGTGCCGTCTCCTTCGGTGCTGGTCACAGTTAATTTGCCGCCAGCGGCTTCAACACGATGACGCATTCCAGCCAGCCCGTGGCTTCCAGGGCTGATGCTTTCCACCTTGAAGCCTTGGCCGTCGTCCTTGACGTCAATGCTGATGTAGCTCTCAAAGTCATGCAGGCTGATCTCTACTTGGGTGGCATTGGCATACTTGGCTATATTGGTCAGTGACTCCTGAACCAGCCGGTAAACAGTGAGTTGCGCTGCACCACCGAGTTCTACTGTTTCAAGATCTGTCGCGATAGAAAGTCCGGATCGTTCTTCAAATTCTCGTGCCAGGATTTCCAGTGAGGCTACCAAGCCCAAGTGGGACAGGGACGACGGGCGCAAGTCTTCCACGATGCGGCGCTTCAGGGCAATGCCGGTATTCAGGGTGCGAGTCAGGTGTTCAAGCCGTTCCAGGGCTTCAGGTAAGTTTCCAGCCAGTCGCGACTTCAACCGCGCAACATCAAGTTTTGCCGCCGTCAGCAATGCTCCCAGTTCATCGTGCAGCTCGCGTGCCAGATGGCCGCGTTCGTCTTCACGCACATTTTGCAAATGGGTTGCCAGTTCGGCCAGGCTGGCAGTACGGTCTCTGACCTGTTTTTCAAGCAGATCACGTTCGCGTTCTAGCGCCTCTTGCTCACGTTGGCCCGATGCAAGGAGTACTTTGGTTTGTATCAGGTACATGTAAAAAGCCAGCAGCCCCACCAGTGCCGTCGCGGCAATGCCGATGCGCGACAGCTGCAGCGCTTTTTTGATCTGGCTTTGTCCCTTTTCCATCTTCTGGATGCTGGTCGCCGAAAGTTTGCTCGATTGCTCACGAATGGCATCCATCTGCTCCTTGCCCACATCGGTGGTAAGGACAAATTTCCAGCCATCTTCGTTGCCATCCCTGCGCATGCGCACGCTCAAGTCCATCTCGGCCATCTTTTGCGACACATGACGCGACAGGATGTCAAAGTCGTTAAGTTGCGACGGTTCTGCAATGAACAGCTTGCGCAAGAGGTCAAGGTTTTCGCTGATGTCTCCTACCGCCGCGTGGTAAGGCGCCAGGTAGCGCAAGTCCCCTGTCAGCAAATAACCCCGCTGACCCGTTTCCGCATCGAGCACCTGACGAATCAGCTGGTTGATGGCGTTGCGGGTCTGTTGAGCCTGCTCAAAGTTGGCGACCGCAGTGGTCGACTGCTGAAAACTGACTTCGTTGATGAAAATAAGAAAGGCTGCGGCCAAGACGGCCAGTGGCATGCTGATGGCCATCTTGGGCAGGGCAAAATTTTTCAAGGCAAGCTCCAATCAGTACTTCAATGAATAACTCGTCAATAATGAGCGCTGATAATCAATGCAGTTGTCCCGGTTCAACAATAGTTTGGGTTGAGATTGCCGGGCAATACAGGTTTTATAGAAAGAGAGCGACATGATAAAAATTGGAATTGTGGATGACCACGCGATTGTGCGTTCTGGACTGAAACAGTTTTTTTCGGACCAGGTGGACTTGCGTGTTGTCGGCGAAGCTGCAAACGGACGCGAAGCGATTGATCTGGTTCGCAATGTCGAACTGGACATTCTGGTCATGGATTTATCTATGCCAGGGCAAAGCGGAATTGATGCGCTGGCCATGATACGTGCCAAAGCGCCTGATGTAGGTATCCTGATCCTGAGCGGTTATCCGGAAGAGCATTACGCGGTCAACCTGATTCGTCAGGGCGCGAGCGGCTACCTGAACAAGGAATGCGATCCATCTGAAATTGTTGATGCAATTCGGGTGATTTCGCTGGGCAAGCGCTACATCACTGCGGCCGTTGCGGAGCTTTTGGCGCAGCAGCTGAATCGTCCCAAGGACGTGGCTGCGCATGAGCAGTTGTCCGAGCGTGAGTTCCAGGTTTTCCTCAAGTTGGCCAAGGGTGAAACTGCGGGCGATATTGCCAAAGCACTTTCTCTGAGCGTGAAAACAGTCAGCACCTATCGCACCCGCGTGATGGAAAAGATGAGCCTTGCTTCCAACAGCGACTTGACTTATTACGCGCTTAAAAACAAGCTGATTGACTGAGAAACTGCTGTAGCCGCAAAATTCTTTAAAGAATGCGCGGCTATAAATTCAATGGTTAAACGCGTTACTTATTGTTTTTTGCTCTTGTGCCGGATAAAGGCTTATGGCTGCGCAAGCCGTGCTCGGCCATTGGCTCAGCTGGAAGGTTTTTCAGCGTCGATAGCCGTACTGTTTTGTTCAAGGCAGTAGTCGATCAAGGCATCAATCTCATTGGATTTGTCAAACACTGCATCTACGCCAAGCTGCGCGCACCGCTGGCGGATATCTGCTGTGGCGTAGTTGCTTAGAACCACTACCTTCTGCCGCGAAGGGCGATCCCTGCAAGCGGCCAGCACGCCCAATCCACTTCCTTGCTTCAGAAATAAATCGACTATGGCCAGATCCCATTCCTGGGAGTTGTCGGTCAACCAGGCTTTGCCATCATTTTCAGTTTCTGCTGTTCCTACAGCAATGATGCATGCAAGCTCTTCCAGAGTGCCAATCAGATTTTCCCGGATAGTGGGGTTGTCTTCGACGATGTATGTTTTCAGTCTCACGGCTCATGTCCAGTTAACGGTGGCAGTAAATTCGGTATGAGTTGCGAAAATTCCGACCAATACGGCTGGCAAGAGCCAGAAGATGCCAGCTTGGCTTGTAAGTTACTGTATCCGTTTCGTAGTGGTTTATTGTGCCAGCGGCCTTTGCCAGTATTTGTAGGGCATTTCCGACGGTTTTATGTCAATGCCCTGTAGGCAGGTGCCGACAGTTTTTTATCGCGCTTTCTGACGATCAAAAGCCAAGACCTGGGCAATAGTCAGAGGCATGCCCAGCGGCATTCTTGCGTGTTATTTGATCTGAATCTTCAGTGCAGCGCGCGTATTCTGGAAATGGCGAATAACCCCTGTACCCAAGCATGAAGTATTCCCTGTTGTTATCGACCACTTTTCGCCGCTGGCTGGCTGGACTTGCGGCATTGCTGGTCATGCTTGTCTTGCTGGTTTATTTTTTCCCTTGGGATCTCTTGCGAGGACCTATCAATCGTTATGTCTCAGAGCAGTTGGGTCGGCGTTTTGAGATTACGCAACACCTGTCTGTAGATGTTGGACGCACCACCACGGTTCGGGCGCAAGGGGTAGAAATTGCCAATCCTGAATGGGCCCATGACCCCTACCTACTGAAAGCCACTGCGGCCGAATTTGACATCAGGCTGTTTCCGCTTCTCTTCGGAAAAGTGGTGCTGTCCCGAATTTCTCTGACCGAACCCAAGGCTGGCCTGCAGATTGAGCCCGATGGCAGAAGAACCTGGGCGCTTTCGCGGGACACTTCTGACACCAGTGCGGTGCCAGAGATTGGCGCTGTCATAGTGGATAAGGGCAGTGTGAATTACCTCGCCAGAGAGCAAGGTGCCGATCTGGATATCGATTTTTCTCTAGCCCCGGAGTCAGGCAATCCGCTTCCCCTGAGCTACAAAGCAAGCGGCAAATGGAAAAATGGCGCATTTACGGCCAACGGTCGTACGGGGGGCGTATTGAAATTCAGCAAGGACACGCAAGCGCCTTTTCCGATTGAGGTAAACGCCGTGGCAGGAAGAACCACCTTGAAAGCCAAGGGTTCGATTGCTAATCTTGCCGACTTGGAGGGGATTGATGCGACGTTCGACTTGCAGGGTCAAAATCTGGACGATCTGTACACGCTGCTGGGCGTAGTGATGCCATCAACGCCACCTTACAAACTGCGCGGTAAGCTGGAAAAAAAGGAAAAGCTCTGGGCAGTCACTCAGATGCAGGGGCTGCTCGGCAAGTCCGATCTCAGCGGTGTATTGAGTTTTGATCAGTCTGCGGCGACACCTCTTTTAAGCGGAAAAATACATTCAAAAATAATGGACTTTGCGGATTTGGGGCCCATCATTGGTTTGGAGCCCTCCAGCAGCTCAGCCCCAAAAGCAGTGGCCGCTGCACATAACAAAAAAGCCAAGCCATCGGCTGCCACTTCAGGCAAACGTGCCGCTACCGCTGGAACTGCTCCGGGCAAGGTGTTGCCCACAACACCGCTGGATGTCACCAAACTCAAAGCCATGAATGCTGATGTGACATACGCAGCCGCTGACATCCGGCACGTGCGCGAATTGCCGCTTGACAAGGGTTCTGTTCACATCAAGCTCAATGCAGGGCTGCTGCAGCTCGAACCTATTTCACTCGGAATAGCTGGCGGCGCACTGGCTGGCACGATCCGCATTGATGCCAATGTGATGCCTGCGTCCTTCACCACTAACCTGGACGCGCGCGCTTTGCAGCTCAACCAGTTGTTTCCGACTGTCAAGAACACCAAAACCAGCCTGGGCAAGATCAGCGGACAGTTTGACTTGAAAGGGCGTGGCAATTCAGTGGCTGAAATGCTGGGCTCTGCGTCAGGCAATGTGGCGGTTTTGATGGGTAAAGGCGAAATCAGCAACATCCTGCTCGAATTCATGGGACTCGACGGCGGCGAAGTGATCAAGTTCCTGTTGAGAGGCGACCGTAATGTGCAGTTAAGGTGCGCTGCAGCGGCCTTTGATGTGAAGCAGGGCCTGATGAGCAGCCGCGCCATCGTGCTTGATACCAGTGACACCGTGATTACCGGAGAAGGGCAGATCAGTCTGCGCAACGAAACGCTCGATATCTTGCTCAAGCCAAAACCCAAAGACATGAGTATTTTGAGTCTGCGGTCACCACTGCGAATTGGCGGTACGTTCGCCGATATGTCAGCAGGGCCGGAAAAAGCAGCTTTGGCCGGCCGGGCCGGTCTGGCGCTGCTTCTGGGGGCTATCAATCCATTGCTGGCGCTGGCTGCAACGATAGAAACCGGCCCCGGCGTCAATGCAGATTGCGCTGCCGTTCTCAAGGAAGCTGACCAACGCAAGTCAACCTCGAAATCTTCATCGACTGTCAAAAAGTAATTTTTGCCGGACCGGGCGATTGGTCAGAAGGCTGATGTGGCGGAGCCTTCCGGGGCGGTTCCGGCACAAACCGAACAGGCCCGATTACGCATCAGTTTCATGTCATGCCATTCCATATTCCGCCCGTCAAGCATCAGCAGTCTTCCTGTGAGTGATTGGCCAATACCGCACAAAATTTTCAGGGCTTCTGCGGCCTGAACCGTGCCGATAATGCCCACCAGAGGCGCAAACACGCCCATGGCGGCGCATCGCGTTTCTTCCAACAGGTCTGTTTCCGGAAAAATGCAGGCATAGCAGGGCGAGGCGGCACTGCGCAGGTCATACACCGTTACCTGTCCGTCAAAACGTATCGCCGCCCCCGAGACCAGAGGTTTTGAATGTTTGACACAGGCCCGGTTAATGGCGTGGCGGGTCGCAAAATTATCGGTGCAGTCCAGCACCAGGTCGACTCCGCCCACTAGCCGTTCAAGCAGGCTGTCGTCAGCCAGCTCAGTCACCGGGATCACTTTTACATCGGGGTTGAGAGCGGCAACCGCCTGCACCACCGAATCCGCCTTGAATTCGCCAATTCGTTCCAGGGTATGGGCAATCTGGCGCTGCAGGTTGGTAGCGTCCACGCGGTCATGGTCTACCAGGGTGATGCGTCCAACGCCCGCCGCACCCAGGTACAAAGCGACCGGCGAGCCCAAACCGCCAGCGCCAATGATCAGCACATGCGATGCAAGGAGCTTTTCCTGCCCTTCAATGCCTATTTCGTCGAGCAGGATGTGCCGGGAATAGCGAAGCAGCTGTTCGTCGTTCATGGAAAAGTAAAAAAGCCGGCCGCTTGAAGGCGACGCGGCAGGTTGATGACTTCAAAAATTAAAAAAGGATAAACCAGCGTCTTGATTGTGCAAGAGCCGGCCTTTTGTGACCAGAGACTGAGATCAGACTCGCTTAGTTATCTTTTTTCTCGTTCTTGGGTTCAACCACTGCTGTCTTGCTGACCAGTACAGGCTTGCCCTTGAGTTGATTGAGGGCCTGCGCCAGCGGAAAGTCCTTGTCGCTGCCCAGTTCGGGCGGGCGACGTTGTTCAGGTGTCTTTTTCGCTTCTTCTTCAAGCCGCTTCAATGCGTCTTCGCGGGCTTTTTCACGGCCTGCGTCTTTTACTTCAGCGCCCTGGCCACTGTTGAGGTGCTTTTCCAGGTCGGCTTCACGGGTGCGCAATGCGGCAAAAGGACTGCCTTCGGCGGTTTCATCCACCATCACGTCAGGCACGATACCGCGTGCCTGAATCGACTTGCCGCTTGGCGTGTAGTAGCGCGCCGTGGTCAGCTTGATGCCCGTGTCAGGCCCCAGCGGACGCACTGTCTGCACCGACCCTTTGCCGAAAGTCTGGTTGCCCATGATAATGGCGCGTTTGTGGTCTTGCAATGCGCCAGCTACGATTTCACTGGCCGAGGCCGAGCCTTCGTTGACGAGCACCACCAGCGGAACCGTCTTAAGGGCTGCTGGCAAACCTTTGAGCGGGTCAGCGCCACTGCGGCGCTGGTAAAACTCGGGCGACGCCTTGAAAGTGGATTTGCTTTCGGGCAGCTGCCCGTTGGTCGAAACTACCGTCACGTTCTCAGGCAAAAAGGCGGCTGACACCGCAACCGCAGCATCCAGCAAGCCGCCCGGGTCATTGCGCAGATCAAGCACCAAGCCTTTCAGGTTGGGTTCCTGCTTGTAAATCTGCTCCATCTTGGTGACAAAGTCATCCACCGTGCGATCCTGAAACTGGCTCAGGCGAATCCAGGCATAGCCGGGTTCAATGACTTTGCTGCGAACCGACTGCGTGCGAATTTCTTCACGCGTGATGCTGACCGGGAAGGTGCGGCTTTCATCTTTGCGGAAAATCGTCAGCAGCACCTTGGTCTGGGGTTCGCCCCGCATTTTTTTGACGGCATCGTTCAGGCTCAAGCCCTTGACGGCCGTGTCATCAATGCGCGTGATCAGGTCGTTCGGCTTCAAGCCGGCGCGGTCGGCGGGCGAGCCTTCGATCGGCGAGACCACCTTGACCAATCCGTCTTCCTGGGTGATTTCGATGCCCACACCGACAAAACGGCCCGACGTGCCCTCGCGGAATTCCTTGTACGACTTCTTGTCAAAATACGCCGAATGCGGGTCCAGACTGGCCACCATGCCCGTGATGGCGTCGGTGATCAGTTTCTTTTCGTCCACGGGCTCCACATAGTCAGTTTTGACCATGCCGAAAACTGCTGCGAGCTGCTGCAATTCTTCCAGTGGCAAAGGTGCCATGCCGGCACGGGCGACCGCCTGCAGTTGCACCGTGGTAAGTGCTCCTGCCATTGCGCCAATGGCAATCCAGCCTGTTATCTTGAGCTTCTGACCCATAAAAAATTTTCCTAAGCCTGTTGAGGAACCCATGCTCCTTGGTATCGAAGAAATATACACCTTGGAGATACGCTGAACATTTCAGTTCCACCCGCCGCGCACCGCGACCTTCTAAAAGTGCGGCTGACGGACTGGTTTTGCAAGGCTTTACCGGATTTTTACAAATCTGGCGGCCAATGTGCGCATCAGTGGCATTCATGGCTGCGCGCACTGGCAGTCCCGGCAAGCTTTTCAGGGCGCTTGCCGGGTGATTCATCCGGTTTTATGCCGATTTCCCCTGTGCCGCAATCGCTGCGGCCGCTTTGGCTGCGGCTTCCTGGTCGCCCAGGTAATAGCTGCGCAGCGGCTTGAGTTCAGCGTCCAGTTCATACACCAGCGGGATGCCATTCGGAATATTCAGGCCGACGATGTCGCTGTCTGAAATGTTGTCCAGGTACTTCACCAGCGCCCGGATCGAATTGCCGTGCGCGGCCACCACGACGCGTTTGCCGGCCTTGATGGCGGGCGCCATGGCTTCTGTCCAGAACGGCATGACGCGCTCTACGGTGTCCTTGAGGCACTCGGTCAGCGGCACCTGGCCGGGCTGCAGCTTGGCGTAACGCCGGTCACTGCGTTCGCTGCGGATGTCATCGGCGGCCAGCGGCGGCGGCGGCGTGTCGTAGCTGCGGCGCCAGACCAGCACCTGCTCGTCGCCAAACTTCTTGGCGGTTTCACTCTTGTTCAGCCCCTGCAGGTCGCCGTAATGCCGTTCGTTGAGCCGCCAGCTGTGCACCACCGGCAACCAGGTCTGGTCCATCTCGTCCAGCACATGCCAAAGCGTGCGGGTCGCCCGTTTGAGCACGCTGGTATAGGCCATGTCAAATTCATAACCTTCTGCCTTGAGCAACTGGCCTGAATTTTTCGCTTGCGCGATGCCGGTTTCGGTAAGGTCGACATCGGTCCAGCCGGTAAAGCGGTTGTCCAGATTCCAGGTTGATTCGCCGTGGCGGATGAGCACGAGTTTGTACATGGTTTTTGAAGGTTTAAAAGAATTGAAAAGAGTTGGAAATAGTCATAAGCGCGGAATAAAGGGCATGCCCTTAGGCTAACGTCTGCCTCCATTCTAAAATCACCGCTTGAGTGAAAAACATACAAAGGGTCTACGTGAAATTTCTGATCGATAACTGGATGCTGATTTCGATAGCCATTGCCTCTGGCGGCATGCTGCTCTGGCCCATGATTGCCGGCGGCATGAATGCCGGTGCGCTGAATGCCAGCGGCGCGGTGCAGCTTATCAACCGCGAAAAAGCCGTGGTCATTGATGTGTGCGAGCCGGCTGAATTTGCTGCCAGCCATGTCGGCGGCGCCAAAAACGTGCCCTTGGGCGAGCTAGAGGCCAAACTGCCTTTGGTGGTCAAGAACAAAGCCTTGCCGCTGATCATCGTATGCGCCACCGGCGCGCGTTCCGGCCGCGCAGTGGCGATTGCCAAAAAACTCGGCTACGAGCAAGCCCAATCGCTGGGCGGTGGACTTAAGGCGTGGAAAGACGCTAATCTGCCGATTGAAAAAGCCTGAACAGGCGCCAGTTCTTGTAGATGCCCGGCTGCTTTTAATGCAGCGGCCAAGCATTGAACTGATCCCTTTCTTTCCTGCCCGCCACATGCGCGGGCACTGACCCGGAGAAACTCCCCATGCAAACCGTCAAGATTTACGCCACCGGCTCCTGCCCGTACTGCATTCAGGCCAAACAACTGCTCAAGCAGCGCGGCGTCACCGAACTCGACGAAATCCGGGTTGATCTGGTGCCCGGTGAGCGCCAGAAAATGATGGAAATCACCGGCCGGCGCAGCGTGCCGCAGATTTTTATCGGCAACACCCATGTGGGCGGCTGCGACGATCTGGTCGCCCTTGACGAGCGTGGCGGCTTGCTTCCCTTGCTGGCTGGCGCTTGATCCAGCGCTTTCCTGCATGGCGTGATTGATGCCGCCGGAGGGCCGCTTTTGCGGGCGGCTGGCCGGTGATAATGCGCCTCAGCCTGCCTCTGGGCCGGTGCCTTTGACGGGCGCTGGCCGACACCGAGGCAGATTGATCCCTTCCGATTTTTTAGCACCCTGACGAAAGAACACCATGGCCGAAACCAATCTTGATCCCGTATTCCAGATCCAGCGCGTTTACCTCAAGGACATGTCGCTCGAGCAACCCAATTCGCCTGAAATCCTGTTGAACCAGGAGCAGCCCAGCGTCGAAATCCAGCTCGGCGTGGACGCCAAGCCGGTCGCCGAAGGCCTGTTTGAAATCACCGTGACCGCCATGGTGCACACCAAGATCGAAGACAAGACCGTGTTTCTGGTCGAAGCCAAGCAAGCCGGTATTTTTGAAATCCGCAATATCCAGGACGAGCAGATGAGCTCGCTCCTCGGCATTGCCTGCCCGCAAATCGTTTACCCGTACCTGCGCAGCAATGTGGCCGACGTCGTTCAGCGCGCCGGATTTCCGCCCGTGCACATGGCCGAAATCAACTTCCAGGCCATGTACGAGCAGCAGCAGGCCGACGCCGCGATGGCTTCTGCCATGCCCCTGCCTGAAGCGCCGCAAATCATTGTCTGATGGTCGGCCCGGGATGAATGTCCCGGGCCGTCACGCTGAATCGCCATGAAAATAGTTGTTTTGGGAGCCGGTGCCTGGGGCACTGCCCTGGCCGTGAATGCCGCACGCGCTGCCCATGCCGGCATGACGCGGCACCAGGTCACCCTGTGGGCACGCAATGCCGCACAAGTGCAGTCGCTGCAGGCCGAGCGCGCCAATACCCGCTACCTGCCCGGCATCGCCTTGCCTGAAAGCCTGCTGCTGCATGGCGGCGGCGAAGCGTCGCTGGCCCAGGCGGTCAGCGGACAAGACCTGATCATCCTCGCCACCCCGGTTGCCGCCGCACGCGGCATGTTGCAGCGCCTGCAGCACGTGACAGTGCCGCTGGCGTGGCTCAGCAAAGGGTTTGAAGCGCCGGTTGCGCCGGTTGCGCCAGATTTGGCTTCAACTGCGCTTTCAGCACCTTTTGGCCGCATGGTGCATGAAGTACGGGCGCAAGTCGCTATTCATTTAAGAGCAGGTGTGTTCAGCGGCCCGAGCTTTGCGCTGGAAGTGGCGCGCGGCCAGCCGACGGCGCTGGTGGCTGCCAGTGAACACGCCGAAGTGCGCGCGGCGCTGGTGGCGGCCTTTCACAGTCCCAGCCTGCGGGTGTATGCCACCGACGACGTGGTGGGTGTCGAGGTCGGCGGGGCTGTCAAGAACGTGCTGGCGATTGCCACCGGCCTGTGCGACGGACTGCAGCTGGGTCTGAATGCCCGCGCCGCCCTGATCACCCGGGGTCTGGCCGAAATGACACGCTTGGGCGTGGCGCTGGGCGCGCGACCCGAGACGTTTACCGGCCTGTCGGGCCTGGGCGACCTGGTGCTGACGGCCACTGGCGACCTGAGCCGCAACCGCAAGGTCGGCCTGCTGCTGGCGCAAGGCAAAAGCCTGCCCGAAGTGCTGGCGTCGCTCGGCCATGTGGCTGAAGGGGTTTATTGCGCCCGCACCGTGGTGCAACGCGCCGCCGGCCTGGGCGTGGACATGCCGATTGCGCAGAGCGTGGTGGCCTTGCTCGACGGCAAGCTCAAGCCGTCCGAAGCGGTCGCGCTGCTGATGGAGCGCGAGCCAAAAGCCGAAATGGCATGCTATTGATTCAATAGCTGGTCACGCCCGTCCCGGTTGCGGGATAGGCATATTTGATCATTATTTCCGAAGCACGATGGTCAGCAGCAGCGACGAATCCTGCACCGCCTCCAGCGCGTGGTCGACGCCGCCTTCGAGCCAGATCAGCTGACCGGCCATCATTTGCCGGGTTTGCCCGCCTGCCGTCAGGTTAATCGCGCCCTCCAGACAGTGAATCATGATGTCGCCCCTGACCCCGTGCGACGGCATGCTTTTGCCCGCCGGCATGACCAAGCGAATGACCTCCAGTTCATCGCTTTTGAACAGCGCGACATTGCGCGACTCAGACAGCTGGTCGCCCAGCGGCTGAACGTCAACCAGTTGTCCGGGGGCGGCGTGGGTAATGGCCATAGTGAAGTTCCTTGAAAACGGGAGATGAAAGGTTTTTACAAAGTTTATACCGCGCAGCGCGGGCAAAGCCATTGTGAGGGCGTGGCTTAAACCGCTGGCGGTGTCCAGGTTGCGGCTGCCGCTGCCTGGTAGTTTTCGTCCAGCCGGGGTTGCAGCAGCACCAGCGCCGCCAGGCGCCGCGCCATGGCGGTGACTTCCATGATCTCGGCCATCGTCAGGGCGCGGCCCAGCACGCGTTGCTCGCGGTAGCTGAGCCACTTTTTGATCACCTGGTAGCCGCCGATCGTGAAGTCCCAGACCGGCTGGGGCACGTTTTTCCAGCAGGCCGTGGCGTTGAGGTACACGTCCAGCGTCGGCGTGCTGCCCAAGGCAGCGGCTTGCTCGCCGGGCTGGGGCGCGCGCGGCTCGGTTTTGCCCTTGCCCGGCATGGTGATGCTGCCCTGGCCGCCGCTGCCCCAGCCGGCCGTCAAGGCAAATTCGGCGGGTGTGAGCGCGCCCCCGCCGGTGCGGCTGATGACGGCGATAGGCTTGAGTTCATCGCGTATCGCGCCTTGCGTCACGCCGGGCACCGGGGTTTCGGTGTCGAGCAGGGCGGCGACCTGACGGCCCAGCGCGGCAGACGCCAGCAGGGCGCCCCGCGAGGCGGGCAGGGGAATGCGGGGCCAGTCCTGGCGCAAACCGCCGGAGTTGCCGGTGAGGTAACTATGGGATTGCATCACCGCCAGGCTATGGAAAAAAAGATCTTTCGCCCCGGCCTGGACTTGTTCCAGATAGTGAACCGCTGTTGCCGTCAGGTTTTCACGCCAATGCGATGAATCGGTCGAAGCCTGTGTTTCATCGCTCAAATAGAGGGGAATTCCCCGCGTTCCGCTGTCTTGCAAATTCAAGTCTGCCAGTAGATGGGTGGCAAAGGCGGGTTCCGGTGTTTCCTTGCGGGTGCGAGCGGTTGTAAAAATCCATAGATTGCCTGCAAATGCCTGCGGTGCGTAATCCGGTCTCTTTTCGTCCAGCAATTTGCCAATCGGATACCAAAACAGCCAACGCATATCCATTGGGCGATAGCAGTAACGAACATAACTTCCGACCTCCATGCCGTGATGGATGGCTTCCTTGCGTTCCTGGGCCGCATTGAAACGTCCGCCGCTTTGCATGAGCGCCGGTATTTCTTGCGCGATGCTGGCATCGGTCACGTCCGGGTTGAAATAACGCTGCATGCGCTGCTCAAGTTCGGTGCGGTCCATCCCGATCAGCGCGGCATCGCGGCTGGTTTTCACGCCAGGGTAAGACACCGGAAACAGTTCGGGCAGGCGCGGCCAGTCGAGGTAGTTCACGGCAGTCGCCAGCGGTGCCAAGACGTGACCCAGAACGGCGGCGGGCGCAATGCTTTGCCACACAGGGCCGGATACCCCGTCGCACTCAGCCAGCAGCTTGCGCTTGCCCGCACCCCAGAAAGAACGCACATGAACGGGCGCTTTCGCATGGGCGGGCGGTGCTGCGCTGTTGGCGAGCTGCAGGCTTTTTTCCCCGTGGTTACGTCCGGTGCAAAGCAGCGTGGCAATGGCGGTGCCGACTTGAATGCCTTCGCGGTTGCTGGGCGTGGAAAAGGCGCTGGGGTCGGGCAGGCCTTCTGGCGTGAGTTTGCCGGTGCGGTATTTGTCGCCATGCAGGTTGTCGATCCAAATCTGGTCGAACACATCCAAAAACCGCTCGCGCATGGCGGGGTGGCTCAGGCCATCGAGCCACGAGTAATTGCTGATGTAGCTGACGATGCCGCGTCCGGCATGTTCGGCAATCTGGCGTTCGGCCATGCGGAAAAAGCGCACATACAAATCGTTCAGCCCCTGGCCTTGCGGCTGTGGCCCGGTTTTGGCGACGCGGTAGGCGTTGCTCAGGTCGCGCTCTTCGGCCATGCTGGCACCCGCGTAACCGTTGTAGGGCGGGTTGCCAATAATCACCAATATCGGCTGGCCACGCTTGATTTTTTCTGCGGCTTCGCGCTCCTGGGCGATTTCGGGGAACTGCTCAATCTGCTCCTTGGGCGAGCCGGGCGGCGGCGGCTCCCAGCCGGTGAGCGAGTTGGTCAGGTACACGCCAGCGCGTTCGCCGTCCTGCAGCGGCGCGCCGAGCTTGCGCAGCACCAGTCCCATCTGCAAATGCGCCACCACGTAAGGCGCGGGCAGCAGCTCAAAGCCGAACAGGCGGGTGGTGGTGGCCTGCTTGAGCTGATGGGCGGTCATGGCGTCCATGCCTTGCGCCTTGAATTTTTCACCGATCAGGCGCAGCACTTCCACCAGATAGGCGCCCGTACCGCAGCACGGGTCGAGCACCACCACGTTCGGGTCGGCCAGCCCGTCGGGCAAACCCAGCTCGGTTTGCAGCAGCTCATCGACGCGCGCCACCTGGTAGCGCACGATTTCTTCGGGCGTGTACCAGACGCCCAGTTCGCGGCGCAGGTCCGGGTCAAACGCTTCGAGAAAGGGCTCGTAGAAATACTGCACCGCCCGGTCGGCTTCAAACTTGCTGAAAAAAGCGGGTTTGTCCACCCGATTCAGCGCGTCTGCGGCCCAGTCCAGTACTTCGGCCAGGTTCAGCGGCTTGAGCTTGCTGGGCAGCGTGAGCTGCTCGAACAGTGCCGAGACCATGGGCACATGCAGGCTGTGAGCGGCGGTTTTCCAGTCAAAGTTCTCTGGCGGCGCATCGGATTCATGCTGCAACACCCAGGCGGCAAACATGCCGTAAAACAGGGTTTGTACCAGCGTCGAGCGGAAAAACTGCTCGCCCTTGTCGCCTTCAAACGTCAGGCCGAGGGCTTTTTCGAGGCTGGCTTTCAGGGCGTTCAGGGGCGCAATGGCCACGTCGCCCGCTGCCATGATGCGGTGACGCGCCTCCCGCGCATAGCTGGCCAGCAAGGCGGCCAAATCCTTGGGGTCGGACAACGGGGCTTTGTGCAGCAGCACGCGGGCCAGAAAGTCTTCAAACGCTTCGCCCTGGTCGGTTTGGGCCTTGGTCGGATGCGCGGCCAGCGCCCAGAAGCTGGCTTCATCAGCAGCCAGGGTGAAGCGCTCCAGCGTGACGCGCTGGCCGCCGCGCTCACCAATCAAGAGCCAGTCGCGCAGGTTGGTGACCAGCACCAGCTGGTAGCGGCTCCAGTATTTGCTGATTTGCTGGCTGGTGGCCGTGTCGTTGACGGGCTCGGCGGGGCTTTTGACCTCAATCACGCCGCGCGCCGGAGCGCCCAGGTTTTTCACTTCGGCGCTGGCGCGGTCGAACTGGTCAGCGGTGAACAGGCCGCCGTCGGGGTTGCCGGCGCCCAGGTTCTTGAGTTGCATCACGCAGCGCACACGCGGCTTGAGCGCGTGGCCGACGGCGTCCAACAGGTTGTTCAGCGCGGTGTAGCAGGAGGTTTCTTTCGTTCCGCCGCCGCTGCCATGAACGCCGCGCACGGCATGAAGGAATGTTTCAAGAGAAAGCGTTTTTGCCATGAAGCCGAGTCTTATGGTTGTAGTTTTTGGGGAGAAAGTGATTTTTGGTATCGAAAATGATACCATTTAGGTATGAAATTGCGAGTAGTTCTCGATACCAACATATTTATTGGCGCTTGCCTGGGGGTTGGTGCTTCAAATCAGGCGCTTGCCGCCGGTTTGCAGGGCTTGTATTTGCCGTTGATGGGCTCGGCCTTGTTCCTGGAGCATGAGGCAGTTCTTGGGCGCGATGCGTTGTTTGCCTCTTGCCGGCTAACGCAGCCAGAAAGGTCTGAGTTGCTGGACATCTATCTGGCTACTTGTGAATGGACGCGGATATATTTTGGCTGGCGCCCCAATCTGCGTGACGAGGGTGACAACCATTTGATGGAACTTGCCGTAGCAGGCGGCGCACACTACCTGGTCACACGAAATTTGCGCGACTTTGCAGCCAGCGAATTGGCGTTCCCTGGGCTGCGAATCGTCAGTCCTGAAACTTTTTTGAAGGAGATCTCATCATGAGCGCTTTGACCCTCCGGTTGCCAGACGACAAACACCAGCGCCTGCGCCTGCTGGCCCGCAGTCGGGGCACCACCATCAATCGATTAATGGATGAAATGACCAGTCTGATGCTGGCCGAGTTTGATGCTGAAACGCGCTTTCGGGTGCGTGCGCAGGCCGGTGCTGGCCAGGCTGAACGGGGTTTGGCGCTGCTGGGCAAGGCGCTGGGCTGAAGCAGGGAGATTTTTAGCCGTTTCTAATGCGCCAACTAATCATTTTTTGTAACTACTCAGCTCCCTCGAAGTGATAAGCGAGAATAAGAGCAATGCCCAGCCTGCCCGATCTCAGCGAACTCAGTCCTGCGCAAAAGGACGAG